>DASSPC010000084.1:0-6116 GCA_035699865.1 Oryzihumus sp.
TCCGACATCACCGTGCACGACGGCTCCCTCACCGCGCTGCTCACGGTGCGCGCCTCGGGGACCCCGCTCAGCTTCCCCGCAGGGTCGGTGACCGCCGAGGTGGGCAACGCCCACGTCCCGGTCACCCTGCAGCCGGTCACCGCCGGTCGCCGGGCGACCACCCTGCTGGTCGACACCAGCGGTTCGATGGGCGCCACCGGCATGGCGACCGTCACCCAGGCGGCCAACGCCTTCCTCGCCTCCGCGCCCCCGGACGTCCTCGTCGGGCTGGTCTCCTTCTCCGACCGGCCACACGCGCTGGTGGCGCCGACCACCGACCGTTCCGCGGTCCGCCAGGCCATCGCCGGGCTGAAGTCCAGTGGCGAGACCACGCTGTACGACGGCATCTTCACCGCCATCAACCAGCTCGGCACCACCGGCGACCGCAGCTTCGTCCTGCTCAGCGACGGTGGGGACACCCGCAGCCGGCACACGCTCGCCCAGGCCAGCGCGGCCCTGACCTCCTCCGGGGTCCGCGCCGAGGTCGTCGGCTTCAAGACCGACGAGAGCCAGGACTCGGTCCTGACCGGGCTGGCGCAGGCCGGCAACGGCAGCGTCGCCTCGGCGGCCAACCCCTCCGCCGTGGACTCGGCCTTCACCGCCGCCGCGCGGGCCCTGAGCTCCCAGGTCCGGGTGCAGCTCACCATCCCGAAGGGGCTGTCCGGGCGCCAGCAGGTCATGGTGACCGCCCACAGCGGCAACCACTACTGGATGGCCGGCAGGACGGTCGACCTCGGTGTGGCCACCCCGGTCGACACCGCCCCGTCCGCGGCGCCGGCGGCCCCGGCCGCCGCACCCGTGGCACCGGCCGCACCGCGGGCAGCCTTCTCCCTCCTCGGTATGCCGTGGCAGCTCGCGGCCGCGCTCGCGGCGGTGTTCCTCGGCGTGGTCGGCCTGGTCCTGGCCCTGGTCTCGCCGATGCTCAAGTCCGCCCGCACCAGGCGGGTCGACTCGATCGACCACTACGTGAACGGCACGACGCCCGCGGCGCAGGCCGTCCCGGTCTCACCCAGCCAGCTCAGCAACACCCTCGTGGAGTTCGGCGAGAAGGTCATGGAGGGCCGCGAGTCGACCTCCCGGACGATGGCGCTGCTCGAGCGGGCGGACCTGCCCTGGCGGGCGGGGGAGTGGGCGGTCCTGCGGGTGGTGGCTGTCGTCGTCGGCATCGCCGGCGGGCTGGTCCTGCTCCACGAGAGCACCGGCCAGATGGTGTTCGGCGTCCTGGTCGGCGTGGTTGCCGGCCTGCTGCTCCCGTCGTTCATCCTGCGGTTCGCCGCACGGCGGCGGGCCAAGCAGTTCGAGGCGCAGCTGCCCGACGTGCTCAGCCTCGTGGCCAGCAGCCTCTCGACCGGGTTCTCGCTGCTGCAGGCGCTCGACGCCGTGGCGCGGGACGCCGCCCAGCCCGCCGCGAAGGAGTTCTCCCGGGCGCTGGCCGAGACCCGGATCGGGGCAGACGTCGACGAGAGCCTGGAGCGGATGGCCGAGCGGATGGACAGCGAGAACCTGCGCTGGACCGGCATGGCGATCCGCATCCAGCGTCAGGTCGGCGGCAACCTCGCCGAGACGCTGCGCACCACGGCCGCGACCCTGCGCGAGCGCGAGTCCCTGCGCCGCCAGGTGAGGGCGCTCTCCGCGGAGGGCAAGCTGTCGGCATACATCCTCATCGCGCTGCCGATCGGCCTGTTCCTCTACATGAACCTGGTCAACCACGACTACGTCTCGCTCCTGTGGACCAACCTCATCGGGATCGGGATGCTCGTGTCGGCCGGGGTGTCCCTGGTGTTGGGCATCTTCTGGATGCGCAAGGTTGTCGACGTGGAGGTCTGACATGAGCTCACAGGTGTTCCTCTACGTCGGGCTGCTCGCGGTGGGCCTGTCCATCGCGGTGCTGGTCATGGCCTTCACGTTCGACGCCGGCGCCCCGACCGGGGTGGCGCGCAGCCTCAGCCTCATCGAGCACGGCGTCTCCCGGGCCGAGGTGGGCAAGCACGAGCTGCCGGCCACCGAGCGGCTGGTCAAGCCGCTGCTCGACGGCAGCCGCGGACTGGCCGTCCGACTCTCGCCGGCGGGCACGCACGACCGGCTCCAGCACCTGCTGGACCTGGCCGGCAACCCGGGCACCTGGACGGTCGAGCGCCTGCTCGGTCTCAAGGGTGCGGGCATGATCGGCGGCGCCGTCCTGGTGCTGCTGTTCGCCCACCTCAGCCTGGGTGGCCTGGTGCTGGCGGTCGTGGCGGCAGCGGTCGGGTTCTTCCTGCCCGACCTGCTCGTCTACAACGTGGCGCTGAAGCGGCAGAACGTCCTGCGCCGTGGGCTGGCCGACGCCCTCGACATGCTCACGGTCTGTGTCGAGGCCGGTCAGGGCTTCGACGCCGCCCTGCTCCAGGTGGCCAAGTCCACCCATGGCCCGGTGGCCGGGGAGTTCGCCCGGGTGCTGCAGGAGATCCAGATCGGCAAGTCCCGCGGCGAGGCGTTCTCCGCGATGGCCGCCCGGACCAAGGTGTCCGAGGTCCGCACCTTCGTCACCGCGCTCGTCCAGGCCGACCGCCTCGGCCTGCCCGTGGCGGGCGTGCTGCGCGAGCAGTCCGTGCAGATGCGGCTGGTGCGCCGTCAGCGGGCCGAGGAGAAGGCGCAGAAGATCCCGGTGAAGATCCTCTTCCCGATGCTGCTGTGCATCTTCCCGGCGCTGTTCATCGTCATCATCGGCCCCGGGGTCATCCGGATCGTGCAGACCTTCGGGCAGATGGGCCACTGACCCGACGGGCGGGCGGGTCAGCGCTGGTGGTCCGGTTCGGCCTTCACGAGGCCGAGCCGGACCGCGGCCATGATGGCCCCGGCCCGGTTGTGGGCGCCCAGCTTGTCGTAGAGCTTGGTGACGTGGGTCTTGACCGTCGACTCGCTCATGAACAGCTCGCGGGAGACCTCCGCGACCGACGCGCCGTCCACCAGCCGCTCGAGCACCCCGGTCTCGCGCGGTGTCAGCTTGGGCACGGTGGTGTTGGCCTGTCGCCGCAGGGCGGCTGCCAGGCCGTTCGCGGTGAAGGAGTCCGGGGCGGTGGCGGCACGGCGGACCGCGTCGACGACCTCGGTGGAGGAGGCGCTCTTCAGCACCAGGGCGGTGGCGCCGGCGTCCAGCGCCTCGAGCAGGGTGTCGTCGTCGTTGTGCATGGTCAGCACGACGATGCCCAGGCGCGGGTAGGCCGCGCGGGCGGCGCGCACGAGGCTCAGCCCGCTGCCGTCGGGCAGCGAGACGTCGACCAGCATGACGTCGGGCTGCTTGGCGCCGAGCAGGGAGCGGGCGTCACCGACGGAGGAGGCCTCACCGACGACCGCGAGGTCCGGCTCGGCCTGGATGACCCGGGACACGCCTTCGCGGACGAGGGTGTGGTCATCGATCACCACGACGTTGATGCTCATGATCGCAGCGGGATCCTTTCCGACCGGCGACGGTCCGTGGTCCCGGAGTCAGCCGGGCTCATCTCGAGGGTGAGCTCGACCCCTGGCCGGGGCGCGTCTCCGATGAATACCACGGCGCCGAGCTGCACAAGGGGGTGTCCGGAGAAGTCCCGGGAGGGAAGCGAGCTCTCTCCGTCGTGCGTGAACCGCAGCCGCACCTGCGGCGCGCCCACCTTCAGCGCCAGCTCCAGCCGGGTGGCGCCGCGGGCGTGCCGGGCGTCGGCGAGCAGGTCGAGCACGAACCGGAAGAGCTGGTCCTGCACCGCGGGCGCCAGTGCCAGCCCGTCGTCGTCGACCTGGACCTGGACCTCGAGCCCGGTGATCTCGGCGAACTGCTCGAGCCGGCTGCGCAGCGTCGGCGCCAGGCCCCCGTCGGGGTCCACGGTCGCCTGCAGGTCGGCCATCTTCAGCCGCAGGTCGGCGAGGATCCGGCTGAGCTCGTCGCGAGCCTCGTGCAGCGGGCTGGCCAGGGTCGGGTCGGAGCGGTCCACCTGCCGGCGGGTGAAGTCGATGCGGTAGCCCAAGGCGACGAGCTCCTGGGCGAGGCCGTCGTGCAGCTCCTGCGCCAGGCGGACGCGTTCGTCGTGCGCCTCCCGCTCGGCGAGGGCGGCGACCTCCAGCGCGTGCGCCAGCGCCGGGGTGAGGCGTTGGGTGGCGCCGGCGACGAACGCGAGGTCGCCGACGTCGAACGGCGCGGCAGGGTCGCGGTCGGCGACGAGCGCGGCGCACCGTCCCTCCTCGCCCTCGAGCGGCACCACGACCATCGCCCGGGAGCCGCCCGGGGTCGTCCAGGTGCCCGTGGTGGCGGTCGCGCCGCGCCACACGCGGCCCAGGGGGGAGTCGTCGGTGCGCGGGTCCGGCCACGGCGCCTGCTCGGCCCCGACGAGGGCGAGGACGACCGCGGGGGCGTCACCGCTGCCGGCCAGCAGCCCGAGGCGGCTCCCGGGCAGGTGCTCGGCGACCTCGTCGAGGAGGCGCTCGGCAACCGAGGCAGGGCTCTCGGGTGGCTGCGCCTGGGCGTGGGGGATGCCGGAGGCGCTCATGGGTTCTGGCACGTCCTCAGGTCACCCCCGGTAGGCACCGCGGCAGTCGGTTTTCGGTCTCATGGTGACGCGTGGACCCGGTCCGTGTCCGGCCAATGGTCGATCCGCCCGATTTCCCCATGCCCCCAGAGCCCCCTCCCTGTCGTCCACAGGCTCCACCCGTGGGCTGGTCACCGCAACCGCGGCACCGCAGGATGCCGCGCATGCGGTATGCCGTGGGGCCCGGTCCGGCGCTGCCCCTCCTGCGGTCGGCCCTCGGCGCCCTCGCCGAGCTGGCGCTGCCGCGCGCCTGCGGCGGGTGCACGCTCCCCGGCGCCGGTTGGTGTGCGCGGTGCGCGGCCGAGGTCGCGGGCGCCGTGCACCCCGCGGGTGCCGTGGCCTGGGCGCCGACCCCGTGCCCGCCCGGGATGCCACCGGCGTGGGCCGCGGCGCCCTATGAGGGTGCCCTGCGGGCCGCGCTCGTGGCCTGGAAGGACGCCGACCGCCGCGACCTGGGGCAGGTCCTGGTGCCGGTGCTGACCGGGGCCCTCGCTCGCGCCGTCGTCGCCGACCCGGTCACCCGGGCGGTGCTCACGGCCGGCAACGGCCCGCTGCTGGCCGTGCCGGTGCCCTCCTCGACTGCGAGCATGCGCCGGCGCGGGGACGCTCCGTTGCAGCAGCTGGTCCGGCGAACCTGCGCGGCTCTCGACCCCGCCGGCGGGGCGCTGCTGCCCGCGCCCGCGCTGGCGCTGCGTCGCCGGGTCGCCGACCAGGCCGGTCTGGGGCACCGCGCCCGGGCGGCCAACCTGGAGCACGCGATGGCGGTGCGCGGTCGCTGGCGACCGGTGGTGGCGGGGGCGACCTGCCTGGTGCTCGACGACGTCCTCACGACCGGTGCGACCCTGCTCGAGGCGGCCCGCGCGCTGCGCGGAGGTGGCGCTGTCCACGTGGCCGTGGTGACCGTCGCGGCCACCCGGCGGCACGGCGTACCGGGGCAGGCGTGACCGGCGGGACCCCTCTGGCGCAAGGGGTCCAGGCGCGCGCCAAGTCGGCTGGGTCCGCGGTATCGCTTCGGCCGGAGTTGGTCTAGCGTTCATGCATGGCCCCCACGGTCACCGCTTCCGCGGTCGCCACCGGTCGTCGCCCCGGCACTGCGGGCGGCGGCGATGGGCCTGAGGTTCCTCCCCGGCGGAGGTGGTGCCGCGCCTGACTTCGGGCCTTGCGCGGGCCCCCGAGCGATACCGCGAATCCCCCAAGGAGGACACCTGTGGAGATCGTCGTCACCGGACGGCACGTCCAGGTCTCGGACCGTTTCCGTCGACACCTGGATGACAAGCTGGCCAAGGTCCCCCAGCTCGCGCCGCGCGTTCAGCGGCTCGACGTGGTCGTGACCCACGAAGCCAACCCACGCCAGTCCAAGGCCTGTGACCGGGTCGAGATCACCTGCCACGTCAAGGGACCGGTCATCCGGGCCGAGGCGTGTGCGGATGACAAGTACGCCGCGCTCGACGTCGCGATGGACAAGCTCCTCGAGCGACTGCGGCGCGCGCACGACCGGAGGCGGGTCCATCGAGGACGACACGTCCCGGAGTCCGTCGC
>DASSPC010000085.1:0-6754 GCA_035699865.1 Oryzihumus sp.
GCAGCTGCACCTCGACGTGGCCGTGACGGACCTCGTCACCGCACACCACCAGGTACTCGCGCTGGGCGCCCGGCCGCTGGACCCGGTCGGCGACCCACAGCCGGGCGACACCCGCTCCTTCAGGGTCTACGCGGACCCGGCAGGGCACCCGTTCTGCCTGTGCCGCTGCTGAGCCAGGCCCCCACGGCAGCACCGACCGCGGCGATGGACGGCCAGGCCGCCGAGCCGTGGTCCACCGGACCGTCACCGAGGCCGGTGGCGGTCACCGCCACCGCCGCCCAGCGACCATCGCACTCCAGCAGTCCCACGTCGTGGCGGATCCCCGGCAGCTCACCGGTCTTGTTGCCGCAGGCCACCCCCGGCGGCAACAGGGCCGGCAGCCCGTCGCGCAGCTGCTGACGACCCAGCACCTCGAGCGCCTCCCGCGTCTGCTCCGGCGGCAACGCCTCACCCCGTCGCAGGGCCGCCACGAGCGCGGCGAGGTCGCACGCGCTGGTGAGGTTCTCCCGCCCGGCGTCGCGGGCGGCGAAGTCCATCATCCGCCGCTGCAGGCGCGTGTCGGCCAGGCCGAGCCCGGCGGCCACGGCGGCCAGCTCGGCTGGGTCGACCAGGTCGAGCACGACGTTGGTGGCGTCGTTGTCGCTCAGCGTCACCATCAGCTCCAGCAGCTCCCCCAGGCGCAGCCGGGTGACCGAGCCCAGCGCCTGCAGCGGCCCGCTCCCCCCGACCCGTTCTGCCGGCGCCGGCAGGTCGAGCAGGTCCCCCATCCGGCTCCGGCCGTCCGCGACCCGCCGCAGCACGGCGACCAGGACGAAGACCTTGATGGTGGACGCCGACGGGACGACCCGGTCGCCCCCGACGTCGACGAGCACGCCGGAAGGGTCCTGCACGACCACCCCGAGCGTTCCCGGGGCGCGCCGGATGATGGACCTGATCTCCTCAGCGAGCACGACATGTGAGTATGGCCTGCGTGGACGACCGCATGTACGTCACCGTGCCGGTGACCGCCCTCTGGACCAGCCCCCGGGCCCCCCGGGAGATCGACGGCCCCGCCGTGGCCGAGCAGCCGGACGTCGAGGCCTGGCTCGCCCTGCTCGACGGCGCCGTCCCCGAGGGCCGGCTCGGCCTGCACGGGCGGGTGCTCACCCAGCTCGAGCTCGGTGAGCCCGTCCTCGTGCTCGACCGCTCGGACGAGGGCTGGGCCGAGGTCGTCTGCCCCTGGCAGCCGAGCTCCCTGGACGCCCGCGGCTACCCGGGCTGGGTGCCCCTGTCCCACCTCGGCGCCGCACGCCCCGAGGACGCCGCTGCCGCACCCGACCACCCCACCGACGGCACCACGACCGCGCCCCGGGTCGAGGGGACCTTCCTCGAGCAGGCCGGCCGGCACCTCGGCCTGCGCTACCTGTGGGGCGGCATGTCCGCGGAGGGCCTCGACTGCTCCGGCCTGGTCCACCGCGCCATGCGCGAGCTCGGCGTGGTGGTCCCCCGCGACGCCGACGACCAGCACGACGCGTGCGAGCCGGTGCCGCTGGAGCAGGTGCGCCCCGGCGACCTCTACTTCTTCGCCCGCGAGGGCCGACGCGCCCACCACGTCGGCATCGTCACCGCGCCGGGCCGGATGCTGCACGCCCCCGAGAACGACGGCCTCGGCGTGATCCTCGAGGAGGACCTCGACGCTGACCGGCTGGCCACCCTGGCCGGGGCCGGACGCTTCCCGGGCGCGCCGCACACGAGCTGATGTCCCGCCGGCCGCCCGCGCCGCTGCTGGTCGTGGCCGCGGTCGTGTCCGTGCAGTTCGGCGGCGCGCTGGCCGCCACCCTCGTGCCTGTGGTCGGCCCGGCCGGGTCGGTGGCGCTGCGCCTGGTCATCGCGGCGGCACTGCTCCTGGCCGCCGCGCGTCCCCGGCTGGGCGGTCACGACCGGTCCGCGTGGCTGACCGTGGCCGGCTTCGGGCTCAGCCTCGGCGTGATGAACCTGTGCTTCTACGCCGCCCTCGCCCGCCTGCCGATCGGCGTGGCGGTGACCATCGAGTTCATCGGGCCACTGCTCCTGGCCACCGTGCTGTCCCGGCGCCGGCTGGACCTGCTCGCCGTGGCCGGCGCCGCGCTCGGCGTGGCGCTCATCTCCGGCGCGGTCGACACCCCCTGGGCCGACCTGGACCTGGCCGGGCTGGGACTGGCCGCGGCCGCGGGCGCCTGCTGGGCGGCATACATCGTGCTGTCCGGGCGCACCGGCGCCCGCTTCGCCCAGCTGGACGGGCTGGCCCTGGCCATGGCCGTGGCCGCCGTGCTCATCGCCCCGCTGGGGATCGCCACGGCGGGGCCCCGGCTGTGGGACGCGGACGTGCTCTGGCGCGGCGCGGGGATCGCGCTCCTGTCCTCGGTGCTGCCCTACTCCCTGGAGCTCATGGCGCTGCGGCGCCTGTCGGCGCAGGTGTTCGGCGTGCTGCTCAGCCTGGAGCCGGCCGTCGCGGCCCTGGCCGGGCGCCTGGTCCTGGGGCAGCAGCTGCGACCCACCCAGCTCGCCGGCATGGGCCTCGTCGTGGCCGCGAGCGCGGTGGTGATGGGAGCCCGGACCGCCGGGGTGCAGCCCGCCGACCCGCTCGGCGGGCGCGACGCCGGAGAGGGCGCGGGGGCCAGGGCGCCGCACCCGGCCGAGGCACGGGGTGCGGCGCCTGACCCTCCCCGCGTCAGGAGGACGTCACCTCGGCGCGCGCGTCGCGACCGGACTTGACCAGGCTCGCGACGGTCGTCAGCGCCAGGACCCCGACGATCACGCCGAGGGAGACCGAGATCGGGATGTCCGGCGCCCAGTGCACCGGCTGCCCGCCGTTGATGAACGGCACCGAGTTCTCGTGCAGCGCATGCAGGACGAGCTTGACCCCGATGAACGCCAGCAGCACGGCCAGCCCGACGCTGAGGTAGACCAGTCGCTGGAGCAGGCCGCCGATGAGGAAGTACAGCTGGCGCAGGCCCATCAGGGCGAACAGGTTGGCCGTGAGCACCAGGTAGGGCTCCTTGGTCAGGCCGTAGATCGCCGGGATCGAGTCGAGCGCGAACAGCAGGTCGGTGGTGCCGAGGGCGAGGATGACGATGAGCATCGGCGTGACCAGCCGCTTGCCCGCGTCGACGACCGTCAGGTGCGGGCCGTGCCACTCCTTCGTCGCCGGGAAGCGCGCCTCGACCCAGCGCAGGAACCGGTTCTCCTCGTACTCCTCGTCGTCGCTCTCACCCTCGCGCGCCAGCTTGACCGCGGTGTAGATGAGGAACGCGCCGAACAGGTAGAAGACCCACGCGAACTGGTTGATCACAGCCGCACCCACGCCGATGAAGATGCCGCGCAGCACCAGGGCGATGACGATGCCCACGAGCAACGCGGTCTGCTGCAGCTTCTGGGGCACGCCGAACTTGGCCATGATGATGAGGAAGACGAACAGGTTGTCGACGCTGAGGGAGTACTCCGTCAGCCACCCGGCGTAGTACTGCGCCGCGTAGTCGGCACCGCTGAACCACCACACGCCGAGGCCGAAGGCGACGGCCAGCCCCACGAAGAAGGCCAGGTGCCGCCCGGCCTCGGCCATCGACGGGACGTGGGGACGCCGTCCGATGACGAAGACGTCGACGGCGAGGAACAGGGTGGTGGCGCCGATCGTGGCGAACCAGACCCAGGTGGGGACGTTCATGGGCAACCCTCCGGACACGATGACGTGGCCGGAGGTCTCTCCCACCCGCCGAGGCGGGCCGGCTCCCCGGGACGGCGGCCGTCAGGCCGGGTCCGTGATGACGAGGACACCGTGCGGGGATACTCCCCTCCGAATGTCCGACCAGTCTCCCACCAGGACGGCGCCATCCCCAAATCCCCGTGCGGGCCGGTGCCCGCGGGCCTCAGGCGGTATGCCGCGTGCTCGCCTCAGCGGGCACGCCGAGCACCCCGCGGTGGTCGGCCCAGCGCTCGAAGACCAGGGTCGCGAAGGGCGGGAAGGCGGCCACGACCGCCAGCAGGCTGGTGCGGGTGTCCCACGCGAAGCGGCGCCCGGCGACGAGCACCCCGACCAGGTAGAGCAGGAAGATCGTGCCGTGGATGGGGCCGAAGACGTGCACGCCGGCCTGGCTGCCGTGCAGCACCCACTTGACGAACATGCCGGCCAGCAGGCCCAGCCACGACACCGCCTCGGCGGTCGCGGCAACACGGAACAGCGGGCGGGGGTTGCGGGTCATGCGGGGTCCATCCGGGGTGGTCGGGCAGGCGGAGCGGTCCAGCCTAGGTGGTCGGGCTCGCTGACCCGGCCCCGGGCCGTGCCTCACCTCCCGGAGGGCCCGGTCCGGGAGGTGAGGCCCTTGCCCTACCCGGGCTCGCGACGGGTCGCTGTGCTCAGGTGGGCCGGCGGGCACCGCCGGACTGGGGACGCCGGCTGCGCGGCAGCCGGGACACGACGTCCTCGTAGGAGGCGTCGACCGCCTCGAGCAGCTCCTCGTCGGGCACCGAGCCGCCGACGGTGAAGGTGTTCCAGCCGTAGCGGCCGATGTAGGCCGACACGCTCACCTCGCCGGGGTAGCGTTCGCGCCACTCCCGCGCCGCCTCGGCGTCCCGTCCGCACTTCAGGCCCACGCCCCCGGCCGTGCCGTCCGGCGCCGGTGAGCCGAGGAAGGCGAAGATCTTGTCCGCCACCTTGGCGACCAGGTCACCCTCCCAGGGCTCGTCCAGCCAGGCCCCCGGCTTGGCCAGGCAGTGCCTGACGAGGTCGGCGTGCAGCATCACTGCAGGCAGAACTCGTTGCCGTCCGGGTCCTGCAGGACGATCCAGAACTCGCCGCGCTCCTGCGCCACCCGCTGCACCGTGGCACCGAGCTCCTTGGCCCGCTCGGCCTCGGCGTTGACCCTGGCCGTGCGCTCATCGCCCTCCAGCCCCGCGCCGACGTTGACGTCGAGGTGGACGCGGTTCTTGGCGACCTTGGCCTCGGGCACCTTCTGGAAGAACAGCCGCGGCCCGGCACCGTCGGGGTCGACCACGGCGTAGAAGCCGTCGCGCTGGTCCTCGGGGAACCCCAGCGCGTCGAGCGCCTCGTCCCAGCTGGCGTAGCCCGGCGGGGGCGGCTGCTCCACGTAGCCGAGCAGCTCGGCCCAGAAGGCCCCCAGCTGAGCCGGGTCACTCGCGTCGAACGTCACCTGCACACCAACGGCCATGCTCATTCCCCTCCCCGGTGACGGCACCGTACCGCCGCCGTGTCCTGCTCCCGGCAGCCCGCCAGAGCCACCGGGGTGGTGGCCCGGCGGCACCGGGCTACTTCGTGGCGGCAGTCATCTGCCGCAGCTCCTTCTTGAGGTCGCCGATCTCGTCCCGCAGCCGTGCGGCCAGCTCGAAGTGCAGGTCGCTGGCAGCCTGGTGCATCTGGGCGGTGAGCTCCTGGATGAGGTTGGCCAGGTCGCCGGCGGGCAGGTCCGCCCGGCTCCCGCCGGACAGCCCCACGTCGGCGGCGAGCGCCCCCCGGCCCCCGGCGCCACCACGACCCTTGCCGCGGGACTGCGAGCGGCCGCTGCCGAGCAGCGCCTCGGTGTCGGCGTCCTCGCGCTCGAGCATGTCGGTGATGTCGGCGATCTTCTTGCGCAGCGGCTGCGGGTCGACACCCTGCTCGCGGTTGTAGGCGATCTGCTTCTCGCGCCGGCGGTTGGTCTCGTCGATGGCCTCCTCCATGGACGGGGTCATCTTGTCGGCGTACATGTGCACCTGGCCGGAGACGTTGCGCGCCGCGCGGCCGATGGTCTGGATCAGGCTGCGGGCCGAGCGCAGGAAGCCCTCCTTGTCGGCGTCGAGGATGCTCACGAGGGAGACCTCGGGCAGGTCCAGGCCCTCACGCAGCAGGTTGATGCCGACGAGCACGTCGAACTCGCCGAGGCGCAGCTCGCGCAGCAGCTCGACCCGGCGCAGCGTGTCGACCTCGGAGTGCAGGTAGCGCACCCGCACGCCCTTCTCCAGGAGGTAGTCGGTGAGGTCCTCGGCCATCTTCTTGGTCAGCGTGGTGACCAGGACGCGCTCGTCCTTGGCGGTGCGCTCGTGGATCTCGTGCAGCAGGTCGTCGATCTGGCCCTTGGTCGGCTTGAGCACCACCTCGGGGTCGACCAGGCCGGTGGGGCGGATGATCTGCTCGACCACGCCGTCGCCCTTGGCCAGCTCGTACTGGCCGGGGGTCGCCGAGAGGTAGACGGTCTGGCCGATCCGCTCCAGGAACTCCTCCCAGCGCAGCGGCCGGTTGTCCATCGCGCTGGGCAGCCGGAACCCGTGGTCGACCAGCGTGCGCTTGCGGGACATGTCGCCTTCGTACATCGCGCCGATCTGCGGCACGGTCACGTGCGACTCGTCGATGACGAGCAGGAAGTCCTCGGGGAAGTAGTCGAGCAGGCAGTTGGGCGCCGAGCCGCGGGGCCGGCCGTCGATGTGCAGGCTGTAGTTCTCGATGCCCGAGCACGAGCCGACCTGGCGCATCATCTCGATGTCGTAGGTGGTGCGCATGCGCAGCCGCTGCGCCTCCAGCAGCTTGCCCTGCTTCTCGAAGGTCGCGAGCTGCTCCTCGAGCTCGAGCTCGATGCCCCGGATGGCCCGCTCCATGCGCTCGGGCCCGGCGACGTAGTGCGTGGCGGGGAAGACGTACATCTCCTGCTCCTCGCGCACGATCTCGCCGGTGAGCGGGTGCAGGGTGTAGATCCGCTCGATCTCGTCACCGAAGAACTCGATGCGGATCGCGAGCTCCTCGTAGACC
>DASSPC010000086.1:0-3101 GCA_035699865.1 Oryzihumus sp.
CTGGGCCGCCGAGAGCTGGGTCGACAGCTGGCGCAGCGAGGACAGCACCCTCCCCGCGGCGTGGTCACCCTCGTCGACGGCGCGCTGGACGGTGGGCTTGTCGAGCGCGACGAAGGAGAACTCCGCGGCGACGAAGACCGCGGTGCCAAACGTCAACGCCACGCCGGCGAGGACCAGCAGCCATTCGGTCATAGTGCGTCCATCCTAGAGAGCAGCCGGCCCCGCGGCGGGGGCCCGGCCTGCGGGATGACCCTGAGATCCCCCTGAGACCAGCCGAAATGCCGCACTCCCGCGCAGCCTCCCGTGGTGGGATGAGCGGCATGAGCGAGACCGGGGACCAGACATGACCACGACCGCGGTACCCGAGCACGGCACGCGCATCGAGGTGCACGAGCTGACCAAGCGCTTCGGCAGCTTCACCGCCGTCGACCGGCTCAGCTTCAGTGTCGAGCCGGGCCGGATCACCGGCTTCCTCGGCCCCAACGGCGCCGGGAAGACGACGACGCTGCGGATGCTGCTCGGCCTGGTCCGCCCCACCGCGGGCACGGCGACCATCGGCGGGCAGCGCTACCACGACCTGACCGCCCCCCAGCGGGTCGTCGGCTCGGCGCTGGAGGCCACCAACTTCCACCCGGGGCGCACCGGGCGCGACCACCTGCGGGTGCTCGCGGACACCGCCGGCATCGACACCCGGCGGGTCGACGAGATGCTGGAGCTGGTGGGGATCCCCGCCGCGGCGCGCAAGCGGGCCGGCGGCTACTCCATGGGGATGCGCCAGCGCCTGGGCCTGGCTGCCGCGCTGCTCGGGGACCCGCAGGTGCTCATCCTCGACGAGCCGGCCAACGGCCTGGACCCCGAGGGCATCCGCTGGCTGCGGCTCTTCCTGCGCCATCTGAGCGGCCAGGGCAGGACCGTGCTCATCTCCAGCCACATGCTGCAGGAGGTCGAGCAGACCGTCGACGACGTCGTCATCATCGCCAACGGTCGCCTCGTGCGGCAGGGCGCGATGGCCGACCTGCACGGCGAGAAGCGGGCGGTCGTGCGCACCACCGACGCCGCGGCGCTGGCCCGGGCGCTCCTCGACGCCGGCATCACCGCCGACCCGGCCACCGACGGCCAGCTCGACGTGCACACCGGTGACCTCGTCCGCGTCGGCGACATCGCCCTCGCCGCCGGGCTGCCCGTGCACGAGCTGCGCCAGCACCAGACCGACCTCGAGGCGCTGTTCTTCCAGCTGACCGAGGACCCGGCCAACCGCAACCGCAACCTGGACGGCTCACCCGACCCCCTCACCCTTCCCGGCGGCACGCCCGCCCCGACCGAGAGCGCGGTGCGCTGATGAACGGCGCGATCAGGTCCGAGTTCCGCAAGATCTTCACGACCCGGCTGTGGTGGGGCATGGCCATCGGCGTCGTCGTCGTGGGAGGCGGCCTCGCGGCCGTCCTCGGCGGGCTCGCCGGGCAGGGTGAGGGGCAGAACGCCCTCCCCGCCCTCGACAGGCCCGGCATGGTGACCACCGTCTACACCGCCGGTCTGAGCCTGGCCTACCTGCTCACCCTGGCCATCGGCGTCATGCTGATCGGCGCGGAGTACCGGCACAAGACGATCACGGCCACCTTCCTGTCCACCCCGCGCCGCGTCCACGTGATGCTGGCCAAGGTCGTCGCGCTGCTGGGCGTCGGCGCCTTCTACGGCGTGCTCTTCTGCCTGAGCTCGGTCGGCGTCGGCGCCACGGTCATCACGCTGCGCGGCTTCGACCCGTTCCCCGCCGGCGAGCACGTCTGGCGCACCCTCGCCCTGAGCCTGCTGGCCCTCGGCCTCTGGGCGCTCATCGGCCTCGGCGCGGGCATCCTCATCAGCAACCAGGTCGCGGCGCTGCTCATCTCGATCGGCATCGCCTGGATCGGGCAGTCGCTGATGTCCCTGGCCTTCCTGGCGCTGCACTGGACGACGGCCAACGAGCTGCTGCCGGCCAACGCCACCAACGCCATGGTCTCGGGGCTCTCCCGCGGCTTCAGCGGCGAGTCCGTGGACCAGCTGAGCTGGTGGGGCGGGGCCCTCGTCCTGGCCGCGTATGCCGCGGTGCTGGCCGGTGTCGGGTCGTTCCTGACGGTGCGCCGGGACGTGACCTAACTCGCCCCTGACGGAGGGGATGGCGACGGCGTGGCCCCCGGTCTGCGGGGATAGGCTGGGGGCCGCCCGTAGTTATCGTCACCGTCGACGCGATGAAAGAGGCGATGTTCGCCGTGTCCGCCCAGCCACCGACCAACGACCCCATGGCAGCTTTCGGACCCAACGAGTGGCTCGTGGACGAGCTGTACCAGCAGTACCTGCAGGACAAGAACTCGGTCGACAAGGCGTGGTGGGAGTTCTTCGCCGACTACCAGCCGACCGACGGCAGGCAGGCGGGCGGCAACGGCGCGGTGGCCACGGCCACCGCTGCGCCGGCCACCCCCGCGCCCGCGGCGGTCCCGGCTGCTCCGGCCCCCGCCAAGGCCGCCCCCGCTCAGGCCACGGCTGCCCCCGCCGAGGCGCCGGCCGAGCCCAAGGCCGCCGAGCCGGCCAAGCCCACGCCGCGTGACGCCCCCGCGGTCAAGCCCACCGGCCCCACCAGCGAGGACGAGACGGTGCCGCTGCGTGGCCCGGCCGCCCGCGTCGTGACCAACATGGAGAGCAGCCTCGCCGTCCCGACGGCGACCAGCGTGCGGGCCGTGCCGGCCAAGCTGCTCATCGACAACCGCGTCGTCATCAACAACCACCTCCAGCGCAGCCGCGGCGGCAAGGTCAGCTTCACGCACCTCATCGGCTACGCCGTGGTCAAGGCCCTGGCCGTCATGCCGGAGATGAACAACGGCTACACCGAGAAGGACGGCAAGCCGGCCCTGGTCCGCCCGGCGCACGTCAACCTCGGCCTCGCGATCGACATCGCCAAGCCCGACGGCACCCGCCAGCTGCTGGTGCCGAGCATCAAGGCCGCCGAGGCCATGGACTTCGCGCACTTCTGGACGGCCTACGAGGACGTCGTGCGCAAGGCCCGCAACAACAAGCTGACCGTCGAGGACTTCGCGGGCACCACGATCAGCCTGACCAACCCGGGCACC
>DASSPC010000087.1:0-12728 GCA_035699865.1 Oryzihumus sp.
TGACCGGCGCGGACCTGTCCGCCGCCCTGCACCAGCTGGTCACCGAGCTGCGGGACGCCTCCCGGGACGACGACGTCGCCGCGTTGGCGGTCCGCCGGTCCTGACCACCGAGATCGCCGAACCGTCCCGTGGGAGGGGCCCCCAGGCGTTTTTCCGGTCGGTCAGGAGGCGACCCGGCGCGCCTCCCGGGTCTGCCGGCGGCGAATGAGCCGCCGCTCCTCCTCGTCGGTGCCACCCCAGATGCCGGTCTCCTGACGGCTGTCCAGGGCCCAACGCAGGCACTCGTCCTGCACCGGGCACCGCTGGCACACCCGCTTGGCCGCCTCGGCCTGGATGAGCGCCGGTCCGGTCGTCCCGACGGGGAAGAACAGCTCAGGGTCGGTGCGGAGGCATTCCGCCTTGTCACGCCAGTTCACAAGCCCTCCATTCGGCACGACGTGCCATGGGTCAACGGGAACCGGCCACTCTGGCCCCGGAACCTGAGAGAAGCATCAAAGGACGCCTCGACGTGCCCGGGTTTCGCCGGACGCCGGACGCCGGGACCGGTCAGGTCGCCGACTCCCGCCCGGCCTCGGCCAGGGGGCCGCGCCGGGGGCATTCCTGCAACGGTGGCCCGTCCACCGGGCAGTAACGACGCCCCGTGGGCTGAGAGGGCTCGGCCGCAGGCGACCTCACGAAGAGTGCGGAGAGCACTCCGCCGGCCACCAGCAGCCCGGCGCAGACCCACATCGCGGTCTGGAAGGCCGGCTCCAGCAGGGCAGGGTCGTGGTAGGCCTCGCCGCTGAGGCCGGCGAGCAGGGGGAGGACCGCCACGGACAGCAGGCCCGCCACCCGCGCCACCGCGTTGTTGACGCCACTGGCGAGGCCGGCATGCTGCTCGGGGGCTGCGGCCAGGGTCGTCGCGGTCAACGGCGCGACCGTCAGCGAGAGTCCCAGCCCGAAGATGACGACCGGCGGCAGCACGTCCTTGAGGTATGACGCCCCGGCACCCAGCCGGGTGAGGCCGGCGACCCCCACCGCGCACAGCAGCGGCCCCACCGTCATCGGGATCCGCGGGCCGATCCGCTGGGCGAGGGCACCCATCCGCGCCGACAACAGCAGCATCAGGCCGGTGACGGGCAGCAACGCCAGCCCGGCGGCGATGGGGGAGAACCCGGCCACGACCTGGAGCTGGAGCACGAGCCAGAAGAACACGCCGCCGAGCGCCGCGTAGATGGCGAACGTCGCGGCGTTGGTCGCGCGGAAGATCGGGGAGGCGAAGATGTCGAGCGGGAGCATCGGCTCGGCGGCCGTGCGTTCGCGGACGACGAACCCGACGAGGGCGGCCACGCCGGCCAGCAGCGACACCAGGACGACGGCGTTGCCCGGCCCCGTGTTCTGCCAGGCGATCAGCCCGTTGGTGACGCCGCCCAGGCCGACCGCCCCCAGCACCGCCGCCGCCACGTCCACGTGCCGCGGGGCCATCGGGTCGCGTGTCTCGGGCACCTGGCGTTGGGAGATGAGCACGACGGCGACAGCAACCGGCAGGTTGATGAAGAAGATCCATCGCCAGGAGCTCACCTGCACCAGCCAGCCCCCGATGAACGGGCCGGCCGCGCCGCCGATCCCCGCCAGACCCGACCAGGCCCCGATCGCCCGTCCCCGGTCCTGCGGCCGGAACGAGGACTGCAGGATGGCCAGGCTGCCCGGTGTCAGCAGCGCGCCGCCGACGCCCTGGAGCCCCCTGGCCGCGATGAGGGTCTGGACGTTGGGCGCGAGCCCGCACAGCAGCGACGCCAGCGCGAACCAGACCACACCCACGACGAAGACCCTGCGGCGGCCGAGGCGGTCCCCGAGTGAGCCGCCGAGCAGGATCAGCGACGCGAGGGTCAGCGTGTAGGCGTTGATCACCCAGGTGAGGTCCGACAGGCGCGCGCCGAGGGCCTCCCCGATCCGCGGCAGGGCGACGTTGACCACGGTGGCGTCGATGAACGCCAACGACGAGCCGAGCACCGTGGCCGCCAGCACCCACCGGCCGTGGGGTTCGCCGTAGGCCACCTGCGCCGTGGTGGCCGCGGTGGGCGGGGTGGTCACGCCACACCCACGTGGGCTGGTGCGGCGCGCGCCGGCCGCTCGATCGGCCGATGCCGGTGGCGTGTACCCATGTGCCTGACCGCACTCCCCGGGAAGTCCCCTGCCTCGATCGAACGTAACGCCGCTACCGGGGAGCCACAAGGGCTTCGCGAGCCGCCCCGGCACGCCGAGTGGCTCCGACGTGGCGACATCGGTGGTGACCTTCACCGGCGAGGTTGATGATGAGCTCACGCGAACCGCGCGTGGGACGTCAGGAGAGCTCTGTGATGCGTTTTCGAGCGACGCTGCAGCTGGATGGCAGGACGGCGACGGGCATCGAGGTCCCGGACGCGGTCGTCGAGGCGCTGGGGGGTGGCCGGAGGCCACCCGTCGTGGTGGTGCTCAACGACCACACTTTCCGCACCACGCTGGGCTCGATGGGCGGGGTGTCCAAGATCCCGGTGAGCGCCGAGCACCGCGCCGCGGCGGGCCTACGCGCCGGGGACGCGGTGGACGTCGAGCTGCGTCTCGATGACCAGCCGAGGGACCTGGTGGTCCCCGAGGACCTCACGTCCGCGCTGGGGGCCGACAGCGCAGCGCGCCAGGCGTTCGACTCCCTGTCTCCCAGCCGGCGCAAGGCGGTCGTGCAGCAGCTCGAGACCGCGAAGACCACGGAGACTCGGCAACGTCGCCTCGCCAAGGCGATGCAGGACCTGCGCGAGGGGTGAGCGGCGCCGCGCGCCTGCCGGTCACGAGCGGGCGCTCGCGGCGTCAGCGGTCGCCGTCTGCCGCGGGGCGGGGGTGAGCCGCTGGGTCAGCACGTACGACACCACGACCGCGATGATGGTCAACGGCATGAGCGTGATGCCGTCCTGGCCCAGGAAGAGGCTGGTGAGCAGCACGGCGGTGAGGGGCAGGCGGAGCATCCCGGCGGTGAAGGCGCCGATCCCGATGGCCACTCCCGGTATCGCGGCCAGCCCCGGCAGGTGGGAGAGCGCGATCCCGGCTGCCGCCCCGATGAACATGGCCGGGAAGGTGGGGCCGCCCCGGAAGCTGCCCAGTGACACGACGTACGCCAGCCCCTTGCACGCGAAGAGCAGGAGCAGGGCCCCCACCGTGAACGACGCGTTGTTGTCGACGAGCTGCGGGAGGGCGCTCTGGCCGGAGAAGAGCACGTCGTTGGCCGGCTTGCCCGTGGACCAGGCATAGAGGACGGCCAGCGCGGCGACAGCGAGGCCGGCCACCGGGGTGAGCAGGACGACCCGGGCGGAGACGAGGGCCCGGACCCGGAGGGCCAGCCAGCGGATCGCCAGGCAGCACGGGGCCGCCACGAGCCCCACCAGGACGGCCCAGACGAGCTCGCTGGGGGTGGGTGCGGAGGTCCCGGGGATGTTGGGGATGGCCAGGGAGAAGGTGCCGTGCCCGGTCAGGGACCCGAGGCCGACGAAGATGAGGGCGCCCACGCCGGCGCCGAGCAGGCCCGGCACCAGGACCAGCGAGGCGGTGACGCCGCCGAGGCCGGCCGCCTCCATGAGCAGGAACGCCCCCGTCAGCGGTGAGCCCAGCAGGGTGCTCACCGCCGCGAAGCTGCCGATGACGGCGATGACCGCACCCGTCTGCGTGGGCAGGTCGCGCCGGCGCAACCACACCGCGAGGTAGGACAGGCCGCCGCCCAGGGCGATCAGCGGGGCCTCGGGGCCGACCACGGCACCCAGGCCGACGCTTGCGATCGCCGCGAGCGCGATGCCCGGCAACGCCGCGGGCCGGGCCACCCCGCCGGCGTGGAACCCGTCGGCCGGTGACTCGCCGCCCTTCCCGGGCAGGTAGCGGATGGTCAGGCCCACCACCAGGCCGGCCACCGGGAGCGGGACCAGCGGCCACCAGAGCGCCGTCGGGTCGATGCCCAGCGACGACGGAAGGTCCGTGAACACCCACCGCTGGAGGGAGGAGGTCAGGCTGAGGAAGCCGTAGGCCAGCGCCGCGATCGGTGCGCCCAGCACGGCGGCCAGGACGAGCAGGCCCAGGTAGCGACGGCTGCGGAAGTGCTCGAGGGGGTCGACCCGCGCGGCGGGCGAGGTCATCGGCGTCGTGGCGCTGGGGACGGGAGGCCATCCGGCCGGGGGGACGTGAGGGCCATGGCGTCAGCTCCTCGCACTCGGCGGACGGGCGGAGCCCGGACCTCGCCACTCCACGGCCGGCCCTGCGCTCGCAGCCCCACCATGCGGTCAGCGCGCGCCGCCGGCATCACCCACGGCGGGTGAATGTGCCGACGATGCTCGGCGCGCCGCGGGTCAGCCGAGGCCGAGCACCACCATCGTCTGCGTCGCCATCCGGGACTCGCCCAGGGCGTTGGGGTGCACGATGACGGGGTTGGTGCCCTGGAGGACAGGCTCCACCCAGCGCACCCCGATCGCCTGGCACGCGTCGTGGCCCTCGGAGACCGTGCTGAGGTCGACGTACGTCGCGCCGGTGGCCGCCGCCGCGCGCTGGACGGCGTCGTTCAGGGTCGCCTGGATCCCGCGCAGGTAGGGCACGTCACCCGTCGCGATCGGCATCCGGTCGAAGCAGCCCTGGCGTGCCGGCAGGATCCACGGGTAGCCCAGGATCGCGACCCGCGCCCCGGGCGCCTTCGCCCGCACCGCCGACAGGGCCCGCACGAGGGCGGGGTAGGTGCTGGTGCGGATGTCGTCGACGAACGAGGAGCCGTAACGGTCGCGGCAGGGGCTGCCCGTGCCCAACGTCGAGATGCCGGCGGCCCCGCAGCGGGTGATGGCGTTGATGAACGTGTTGTTGTCGTTCCCGCCGATGGTCATGGTGACCAGCTGGGTGTCCGGGTGGACCGCGTCCAGCTGGGGTGCCACCCCGGGGTACTGCGGGCCGGCGTAGTCCTTGGTCTGCGCGGCCCCGCAGGTGACGTCGGTGAGCTGGGCGTGGGTCGCCCCGGCGATGACGTGCGGGTAGTTCCTGGTCGAGCGCAGGCAGGTCGGCGGTGCGGTGACGTCGGGCGGCAGCACGCCGGACGCGGCGCTGTAGGAGTCCCCCAGGGCGACGTAGCGCAGCGACGGGGTCGCGGCGGTCGAGGGAAGGGCAGATGCCACCGTGCCGCCCAGCAGGGCAGCGGCAGCGAGGACGACGGAGAGCGTGCGGGACATGTCGGGCTCCACGGGGTCGGCGACGGCGGATCGTGCGACGGGTGCTCCTGCGAACAGCTACCCGGGCAACGACGACCCGCCAGCCGCGTTACGGCGCGATGGTGCTCACGGAAAGGCACCATGGGTCCCGTCGGGCTCGGCGCGGGGGAAGACTCCCACCTTGCGGATGAGGACGAACGGCGCCGAAGGGGTGAGGATGTGGTGATGAAGGGCGACCGCCGAGGTCAGCTGGTCGGCGCCGGGCTCGCGACGCTGTGGTTCCTCGTCGTCCTCGTCGCGGAGCTTTCGGCCGGCAAGCCCGCCTTCGTCCCGTCGATCCTGTTCGCGCTCGGCCCCCTCATCGCCTGCGCCGTGCTGGAGCCGGTGGCCACGGCCGGTTTCGGCGTGGTCGCGGTGGGGCTCGTGGGGCTGACCAGCGTGTGGAACGGCACGTGGGACACGGCGCAGATGTGGCTGCGGGTCGTCGACGTCGGCCTGGTCAGCCTCGCGGCGGTGGCCCTGGCCGCGGTGCGTGTCCGTCGGGAGGCGCAGCTGGACCGGATGGTGCGCATCGCGGAGGTGGCCCAACGGGCCATGCTTCCCCTGGTCCCCACGCACGTGGGCACGGTCGCAGCCGGGGCGCGGTACCTGTCTGCCGCGGAGGATGCGCTGGTCGGTGGCGACCTGTACGACTGGTTCCACTCCGACCGCCGCGTCTGCTTCATCGTGGGCGACGTCCGCGGCAAGGGGGTGGGGGCCGTCGAGCAGGCGGCGCGGGTCATCCGCGCGTTCCGCCAGTCCGCAGCCGGCGGGGGAGACCTGGCAACCGTCGCCGCCGAGATGAGCGCCTACATCGACCCCTTCCTCGACGACGAGGAGTTCGTCACCGCCCTGCTGGTGCAGGTCACCGACCGCGGCCACGTCACGTTGGTCAACTGCGGGCACCCCCACCCGCTCCTCATCACCTGTCACGACGGGGCGTCCCTGGTGGACCTGCCGTCCGGCCTGCCGCTCGGCCTCGGGCGCACCTTCGAGGCGGTGACGGTGCCGTGGACCCCCGGCGACCGCATGCTGCTCTACACCGACGGGCTCAGCGAGGCCCGGGACACGCGCGGTGAGTTCCTCCCGGTGCTCCCGCTCGCCCCCCTGCTGCGGACGTCGACCGTCGACGACGCGCTCGACAGGGTGCTGGGGGCCGTGCGCGAGCACGTGCCGGGCGGCCGTTTCACCGACGACCTGGCCGTGCTGCTGCTCGAGAACGCCGACGGGGACGAGACGCACGCCGTGGACCCCCGCGACTACCGCGTGGGCAGGGTCACCTCGCAGTCGATCGAGCCGTCACCGGTCGGGGCGAGGTCCGTTGAGCCCCAACCCATCAAGCCGGTGCCGGTCGAGCCGCGGCCGGGCACCGCGGCCGAAAGCGTCGGCTGACCACGACGACGACCGGGGGCGACAACATTCGGGATGGCCGCCCACAGGTGCCGTCCGTACCATCGCCCCACGCCCCGAGGGCACCTGCGCCCGCGGGGTCGAGGGCTGGGGTGGGTGTGCGATGCCCCCGACAGGACGGAGCGCCATGAGCGGCGAGCCAGGACTGACAGACGAGCAGATCCGCACCATGACGCCGGCTCAACGCCTGGACCTGATCCGGAGGCTGAGCCGGCCCGCGCCGGAACGCCCTCAGCGCGGCGGCCTGCTCCGGGGCCGGAGCCGCGTGGTGCTGCTGGCTGCCGCGGTGATCGTCATGCTGCCGTGGATCGGCTACCTGGCCGTGGTGCTGCCCAACCGCTACGACGCCCGGCACTGGGACCTGACCTGGGCCGGCTTCGACCTGCTCCTGGCCTCGATGCTCGCCGCCACCGCCGTCCTCGCGCTGCTGCGGCGGCAGCTGCTCGTCCTCACGTCGTTCGCCTCCGGCGTGCTGCTCGTGTGTGACGCGTGGTTCGACGTGCTGACCGCGAGGCGTGCGGACCTGCCGGAGTCGATCGCCACCGCCTTCCTGCTCGAGCTGCCCCTGGCCACCCTCCTGATCCTGGGCACGCTCCGGCTGGTCAGGGCCAACGCCCAGCGGCTGTGGCTCCTCGAGCCCGGGACGCCGCTCTGGCGCCTCGAGCTCGACCTCCCCTGACCGACGGCCTGGCCCGCGGGCTGTTCACCAACCTCTCAGGTTGCCCCGGCACACTCCCGCCCCGTGTCGACACCCACCGCCGCCGAGAAGCCCCGCACCGCCCTGAGCGCCGTCCCCGAGGTCACCGTCCTGTTCTGGGTGGCCAAGGTGCTCACCACCGGGATGGGGGAGACCGCCTCGGACTTCCTCGCCCACCACCTCGACCCGGTCGTCGCCGGCGGGCTGGGCGCGGTCGGGCTGGTGGCCGCGCTCGCGCTGCAGCTGCGCGCCCGCCGCTACGTCCCGTGGGTGTACTGGCTGGCCGTGGCGATGGTCAGCGTCTTCGGCACCATGGCGGCGGACGTCGTGCACGTCATCCTCGGCATCCCGTATGCCGTGTCGACCGTGGCGTTCCTGCTCACCCTGGCCGCGGTCTTCGTCCTGTGGCGCCGGACCGAGGGCACGCTGTCCATCCACAGCATCACCACGCGCCGCCGCGAGCTCTTCTACTGGACCACGGTCCTGACGACCTTCGCGCTGGGCACCGCGGCAGGTGACCTGACGGCGACGACGCTGCACCTGGGCTACCTGGCCTCCGGGGTGCTGTTCGCGGTCGTCATCGCCGTGCCCGCGATCGCCCACTGGAAGCTCGGGCTCGGCGCGGTCAGCGCGTTCTGGTTCGCCTACATCGTGACCCGGCCGCTGGGGGCGTCCTTCGCCGACTGGATGGGCGTGCCGCCGTCGCGGCGGGGCCTGGGCTGGGGCACCGGCCCCGTCACCCTGGCCCTGGTGGTCCTCATCGTCGGCGTCGTCGGCTACCTGGCGCGCACGCAGGTGGACGCCCCGGTCGCCGAGGTGCGCGACCGCGATACGGCCGGGGTCTGAAGCCCGGGCCGGCCCGGTCCGCCGACGCGGACCCGGCCGGCACCGGGGCAACAAGCGGTGCCCGCGCGCCGTCCATGCGGTCCGCCGGTAACGTCGCCCACGTGCCGACCGACACCACCTTCGCCGGGCTGGGCGACCAGCGGTTCGTCTCCCTGACCACCTTCCGCCGGTCGGGAGTGGGCGTGCCCACCCCGGTGTGGGTTGCCCGCGACGGTGACGCCCTGGTCGTGACCACCCCGGAGGGCAGCGGCAAGGTGAAGCGGCTGCGCCGGGACGCGCGGGTGGAGCTGCAACCGTGCAACCGCCGTGGCCGTGTCGACGCGGGGGCCCTGCCGGTGGCGGGCACCGCCGCGATCATCACCGACGACGCGACCATGGGCCGCCTGACGGGCCTGATCCGCAGCAAGTACGGGCTGGAGTTCCGCCTGGTCATGGCGGTCGAGCGGCTGCTCCGCTCCGGCGAGGCCCGACGGGTCCTGCTGCGCATCACGCCGGAGTGACCCGGCGGACGGCGTGACCCCTGCCCGGCAGCGTGAGGCGGCACGGCCGGGCGCCGGCTACCCCGCGGGCAGGACGACGTAGCCGCCGAAGCCGGGGGTGGTGTCGCCGGGGTCGGCCGGCGGGAGGTCGTTGAGCACCGCGTGCGTGAACCATCCGCTCAGGCAGCGTCCGCTGTTCCCGGTGCCCGGGCAGCTGGGCGGCTGGTTCGGTGGGCGGACCGAGTTCTGGGTGCTGCCACTGAACTGCCAGCCACTGACGTAGAAGGGCGCGTACCCCACGATGTGGTAGCTGGTGGCGGTGCCGTGGGCGCTCGTGCAGTCGGTGGTGGGGGTGATGGTCACCGGGGCGAGGGAGAGGCAGTCGAAGATGGGCAGCGCGACCAGCTTGCCCCGGTACGGCGTCAGGTTGCACAGGTAGTTGTTGCCCGGGACCCCGATGACCCAGCCGCCGCTGACGTTGGCGGAGCAGTCGGTGGTCGTCTGGAGCCAGGAGAACCCGCCGGGTGCCGTGTGCCCGTTCCACGTGGGGCACGTGTCCGTGTCGTCCTTGGCCGTGTTGACCGTGGTCTCGGCCGCCGGCCAGGGGTTGCTTGCTCCGTATCCCGGCCACGCCCCCTTCGGGGCAGCCTGGAAGGTCCCGGGCTGGGCGGCGCTCACCCAGCCGACGGCGTTCTTCCAGTCGCAGTACGACATGGTCAGGGGGAAGGTCGTCGTCCGCCCGGCTCCGGGCACCGCGATCGCGGCCCGGGCGCAGGCGACGACGTTGCCACCGCCGTAGCCGAGCGACTGGGCGACGATCGGGGGCAGGAGGTGGCCCCCGGAGACAAGGGTCTGCGTGTGCACCTCGAGGTAGGGGGTGGTGGCCATGGTGGTCGGCACCGCGGGGCAGTCGACCAGGGTGCCGGTCGGGGTGGCGCACGTGGGCAGGTCGGTGCTCGTGCCCAGGTTCCGCACGCAGATCCCCTGGGGGTAGGGCGGGGTGGCGGTGACGTCGCCCAGGGTCGTCCGGCCGTTGAGCCCGGCCAGGGCGGCGAGCGAGGGCACCATCGAGGAGTTGCACCGCGCGGCCTCCCGGGCGCAGGTCTGTGCCAGGGCGAGGGCGGCGGCGTCGGCGCCATTCTGGACCTGACGCCGTTGCGCGTACAACGCCCCCACGTCGATGCTCAGGGCGGCCACGCCCATGAGCGCGCCGGTGGTGAGCAGCAGGGCCAGGATCATCGCGATCGCGCCGGACTCGTCCCGGCGCCGGCCCCGCAGGGTCGTCAGTTGAGCCGTGAACACTGCATCACTCCGATCGCGCTCTCCTGCGTGGGGTTGGGGAAGGTGCCGGGTCCGAACAGGCGCGCCAGCCCGGAGATCCCGGTGATCCAGCTGAAGCCGACCGTGACGGTGACGCGGGCGTTCACCACGTTCGCGCTGGTGCAGTCGGCCGCCGCCGCCACCGGGTTGTTGGAGGCGTCCAGGAAGTCGACCCTCACGGTGGGTGCCGGGTTCGTCAGCCCGGGCGCAGCCTGCTGGACCCTGGCGACGACGTCGGAGGGGGACTGCATCGCCACCAGGCGCGCACCTTCGCGGGCGGCCTGGCTGAGCTGGATCTGGGTGTTGAACGCTCGTCCCAGGTCGATGATCCCGCACAGGATGAACAGCAGCAGCGGGAGGATGAGCGCCATCTCGACCGCGACGGCACCGGTCTCCCGGCGGCAGGAGCGCACCCGTCCGCGGACGGCGCGCACCGTCTGCGACCGGGTGGGCCTCCGCCGCCGGGTCATTGCTGCAACCCGCTGAACGTTGCCACCATCCGGATCACACCGGGGCCGATGATGACGATGAACAGCGCCGGGAAGATCCCCAGCAGCATCGGGAAGAGGATCTTGACCGGCACCTTCTGCGCCTTCTCCTCGGCGCGTTGCCGGCGCACGAGCCGCATCTGCTGGGCCTGTTGGCGCAGCACCCCGCCGATCGGCAGGCCGAGCCGGTCGGCCTGCACGAGGGAGCTGACGAACGTCTTGATCTCCGGCACCGTGCTGCGCTCGCCCAGGGAGGCGAACGCCTGCCCACGGGACCGGCCGATCTGGATCTCCTGCAGCACCCGGGCGAACTCCCCGGCCACCGGGCCGGTCACCGAGCGGGCGACCTGGCTGAGGGCTGCGTCGAAGCCCTGGCCGGCTTCCACGCAGACGGTGAGCATGTCCAGGGCGTCGGCCAGTCCCTTGCGCAGCTCCTCCTGGCGGCGCAGGCCGGCGTTGTGCAGCAGCAGGTCGGGCAGGTGGAACCCTGCCGCGCCGCCGAGGAGGAGCAGGAGGCCGCCGCGCAGGCTGATCCCGCCGAAGAGCGCGCCGACGCCGGACCCGACCAGCAACGCCGCCCCCTTGACCGCCAGCAGCCGCTGCAGGCTCCACGCCGGGGGGTTGCCCGCGCGGTCCAGCGACCGGTTCAGGCGGGCCGCGGACCCGGACGGCGACAGCCGCAGGGCCAGGGCACGCATCGCCGCGAGGAACGGTCGCGCCAGCCGGTCGGTGGCGGCGAGCTCGGCGCGCGCGACGTCGTGTGCCGCGACCGAGCCCTCGATCAGCGCCAGGCTGCGCGCCGTGCCGGTCACGGGGGCGCTGCCGGAGCCCAGCGCGAGGACGACGAGCAGCAGGCTCGTCGCCAGGGACGCGGCACCCACCCAGAGCAACACGGTCAGACCTCCACGTTGACCACGTGGCGCATCCAGACCATGCCGATGCCGAGCATGACCAGGCCCACGACGGACAGGACCAGTCCCAGCGTGGTGGTCCACAGCAGCGACACGTAGGGGCGGTTCACCTGGGTCATGTACAGGAAGATCCCCACCGGCATGGCGATGAGCACGTAGGCCGACAGGCGTCCCTCGGCCGACAGGGCCCGGACGTGCCGGTGGAGTGACTCGCGGTCGCGCAGGGTGGTGGCGGTCGTGCGGAGTGTCTCGGCGAGGTTGCCCCCGACCTGGCGCTGGATGCCGATCGCCATGCTCGTCCAGCGCAGGTTGTTGCTGTCCATGCGGTCGGCCATGCGGTCGAGGCTCTCGCCGATGTCTGCACCGATCCGGGTCTCCGCCAGGGCGCGCGAGAGCTCCTTGGCCGAGGGCTCGGCCACGTCCTGGGCGACGGCGTCGAGGGCCTGCAGCAGCGAGAAGCCGGTCTGCAGGCTGCTGGCGACCAGGGTCAGGACGTCCGGCAGCTGGCTCTCGAACTTCCGGGCTCGACGGCCGGCACTGAATCGCAGGAACACCACCGGGGTCAGCGTGCCGAGGCCGCCACCCAGGAGGAGGCCGATGAGGTTCGCCCCAATGCTGCCGTGGATCATCAACAACCCCAACGCCGCTCCCACGACCACGGCCACCGCCCGCAGCACCACCCACTCCCCGGTGCGCAACGGCAGGTCCGCCCGCTCGAGCAGGGCCGAGGTCCGGGCCGTCGACGAACGTCCGGCCGCCGCACGCTCGCCCAGGTCGGTCAGCGTGGTGCTCAGCCGGCTGGGCCGATCCGCGCCCTTCGCCGCCACCGGTCCGGTGCCCTCGACGTAGCGGTCGATCGAGCGCAGGCGACGGTCCGTCGCGGAGCCGCCGCGCGGCATACCGAGGGCGAGGACGGTCGCGGCCAGGGCGCAGCCGACCAGCGCCGGTGGGCCCCAGACCAGCCAGGCGGGGTCGGCGGCGCTCATCCGCGACCGCGCACGAACATCGCCGGGGGCAGGTCCACGCCCAGGTCCTGCAGGTGCCCGGCGAACTTGGGCCGCAGCCCGGTGCTGACCAGGTTGCCGCGGAACCGGCCGGAGTCGTCCATCCCGGCGGCGAAGTCGAAGACGAACAGGTCCTGGAGGGTGATGACGTCGGACTCCATGCCCTCGACCTCGGTGATGGCCACCACCCGACGGGTGCCGTCCTTGAGCCGGGCCTGCTGCACGATGAGGTTGACCGCGCTGGCCACCTGGTCGCGGATCGCCCGGACCGGCAGCTCGACGCCGGCCATGAGCACCATGGTCTCCAGGCGGGAGAGGCTGTCTCTGGGGCTGTTGGCGTGGACGGTGGTG
>DASSPC010000088.1:0-17809 GCA_035699865.1 Oryzihumus sp.
ACCGGCGAGCTGCAGGGCGGCGCCGGCGATGTCGGCGGCGGCGTCGACGTCGCTCATGAGGAGCGGCCGGGCGCGGACGGCGAGCCGGCCGGGGGAGGCGGCGAACTCGGCGTCGGCGTCGTCGACGAGCCACCCGTCGAGGAAGTCGGCGTAGAGGCCGGCGACGGCACGGGTGGTCGACTCCACCCCGATCGCGGTCAGGCAGGCGTCGGCGTGGCCGCGCACCGGTGCCCCGCCGATGAGCGGGGAGACCCCGACAACCGGTGCGGTCGTGCCGCGCAGGGCGTCCCGGACGCCGGGCACGCCCAGGATGATGCCGATCGAGACCACCGGGTTGCTCGGCGGCAGGAGGACCACGTCGGCCTCGCGGATGGCGTCGAGCACCCCGGGGGCGGCGACCGCGCGGTCCATGCCGACCGCCACGAACCGCTGTGCCGGCACGGCGGCACGCATCCGCACCCACCACTCCTGGAAGTGGACGGCGCGCGGGCCCTCGCCCTCGTCGACGACGACGTGCGTCTCGACGGGGGAGTCCGACATCGGCAGCAGGGTCACGCCGCGGTCCGGCAGGCCCCAGCGGGCGGCGAGGCGCGCGGTCACCTCGGACAGGGTCAGGCCCTGGCCGAGCCACTGGCTCCGCACGATGTGCGTGCCGAAGTCCTTGTCGCCCAGGCCGAACCACTGCGGCGTCGCGCCGTAGGCGGCCAGCTCGGCCTGGACGGCGTGGGTCTCGCCGTCGCGACCCCAACCCTGGCTCTCGTGAATGCCGCCGCCGAGGGTGTAGAGCACCGTGTCCAGATCCGGACAAACCCGGAGACCGAAAAGGTTAATGTCGTCGCCGGTGTTGCCGATAACGGTGATGGTGGCACCCGACAATTCGGGCACACGGCCCAGATGGGTCAGAAGGCCTCGCAGGAATCGGGCGCCGCCGACGCCTCCGGCCAGTGCGGTGATGCGCATGGGTCGCAGTCTCTCAGGGCGCCGAAACCCGTTGCACGGCGGTGGGTTTGCGTTCAGCCCAAAGGGGTAGGCCAAGTGCTGCGGATATGTCGGTCCTGTGAATACGCCGAATATCAGAGAACGGCTTGACTTGGGCGTATGACACGCGTGTAATTCCAGTGTTGTCTCTTTACTGGGCAGAACCGATGATCCAATCGAGTCGACGGCGGGGAAGCAAGACCTCGACGACGAGACGCCGGTCACATCTTTCGGTCCAGCAGGGCGGTCAACGCGAGTGCTGTGCTGGCGAGTTGGGTCGAGGAGGGGCCGTGCACGAGCTTCAACTGATCACCACGATGGAGATCGACGAGGATGGCGGTGAGCTGTCCTGGCAGGAGCGCGCACTGTGCGCGCAGACCGATCCCGAGGCGTTCTTCCCCGAGAAGGGCGGATCCACGCGGGAGGCCAAGAAGGTCTGCGTCGGGTGCGACGTCCGCGGGGAGTGTCTCGAGTACGCCCTGGCGCACGACGAGCGCTTCGGCATCTGGGGTGGGCTGTCCGAGCGTGAGCGCCGCAAGCTGAAGAAGCGCGCGGTCTGACCGCCCCGGGCGGTTCCGCACCCTGACTCATGACGCTTGCGCCACCTGACGCATCCCCGTCCCCGACGGCCGCAGCCCCCGGCACCCCGGTGGTCACGGCGGTCCTGGTCGTCCACGACGGAGCCCCGTGGCTCGGCGAGTGCCTCGACGCCCTCGCCGCGCAGCACCGGCTGCCCGACCGGATGGTCGTCGTCGACACCGGCTCCCGGGATGACAGTGCCGCGATCCTGAGCAGCCACAAGGGAATCCACGACGCGGTCGCCGAGATCAGGGTGCTCACCACCGACCGCGAGGTCGCCTTCGGCCAGGCCGTATCCCGTGCCGTCGCCGACCTGCCCGAGGTCGCCTCCCCGGCCGACTGGCTCTGGCTGCTCCACGACGACAGCGCCGCGGCCCCCGGCACGCTCGCGACCCTGCTGGACACCGCACGCCGCTCCACGTCCGTCGGCATCGCCGGCCCGAAGCTGCTGAGCTGGAAGGATCCCGGCCGCCTGATCGAGGTCGGCCAGCTTGTCACCCGCTCCGGACGTCGCGCGGACGGCACGACCCGTGGCGAGGCCGACCAGGGCCAGCACGACCACCGCAGCGACGTCATGGCGGTCAACACCTCGGGCATGCTCGTCCGGCGCGACGTCTACGACCTCACCGGTGGCTTCGACCCCGCGTTCGGGCTGCTGCGCGACGACCTCGACCTGTGCTGGCGGGCCCACCTCGCCGGCCACCGCGTGGTGGTGGTGCCCCGGGCCACGATGCGCGACGCCGCGGCCTCGGTGCACGGCCTGCGGCCGGACGGCCCGGACGCCCGGGCCGCACGCCGGCTCGACCGCCGCCATGGCCGGCAGGTGGCCCTGGCGCGGTGCGCCGCGCCGCTGCTCCCGTTCCTGGCGTTGTGGATCACCCTGACCTCCCTCGCCTCCGGTGTCGCGCTGCTGCTGGTGAAGCGCCCGCGCCGGGCCCTGCTCGAGCTGGCGGACGTCGGCGCGCTGCTCACCCCCTGGCGCGTCGTCGGGGCACGGTGGCGCGCCCGGGGCCGGCGGGAGCTGCGCCGCCGCGACCTGCACGGCCTGTTCGTGCCGGCCGGCACCGCCCTGCGCCACACGCTCGATGCCGTCCATGACGCGATCGCGTTCGAGGGGCGCACCGCGCCCGTCGAGGTGTCCCCGGACACCGTCGAGAGCGGGCCGGTGTCCGACGAGGCCGAGGACCTGACCGTCCTCGGGCCCACCTGGCCCCAGCGCCTGGCCCGCCACCCTGGCGTCCTGGCGGTCCTGCTCACGACGGCGGTCACCCTGCTCGGCTGGCGCGACCTGCTGCACCACGGTGCCCTGTCGGCCTCCGGCGGGGTGTCCGGCGGCGAGCTGCTCCCGGCGACGGCGGACGCGTCGTCCCTGTGGCACCTGTGGCTCGACGGCTGGCACGGCCCCGGGCTGGGCACCTCGGGCGACGTGGCGCCGTGGGTCCCGCTGCTCGCCGGCCTGACCTGGCTGCTCAGCCTGGTGCCCTGGGTGGGCGGCGCCGGCTCGCCGGCCGGGCTCGCGCTGACCTGGCTCTTCCTGCTGGCGGCGCCCCTGGCGGCTGGCACGGCATACCTGTCCTCCCGGGTGGTCGGCCGGGCACGCTGGCCGCGCGCGTGGCTCGCCCTGGCCTGGGCCACGCTGCCCACGATGACCCTCGCGGTCGGCCAGGGCCGGCTCGGGGCGGTGGCCGCCCACGTCCTCCTGCCCCTTGTCGCGGCTGGAATCGCTTGTGTCGCAAGGCGATCGGCCTCCGCGTCGGTCACTGCCGGCACCGCGCTGGCCATGGCGGTCCTGGCGGCGTTCAACCCTGCTCTCGGCGTCGTCGCGGTGCTGGCCACGGCCGTCCTCCTCCTCGTCGGGCCCGGTGCCCGCCGGCGCCTGCGGGCGCTGGCGCTGCTCGCCCTCACCGCCGGCCTGTCCGGCCCGTGGCTGCTCGCCGTCGTGGCCGACCCGCGGGTGCTGCTGACCGGTCCCGGGCTGGCGGTCGGCCCGCACCCCGCGGTGCCGGCCTGGCAGGCCGCGCTGCTGCAGCCGTCGCTCGCCCACGTCCCGGCGCTCGCGGTCTGTGGCCCCCTGGTGCTCGCCGGGCTGGCCGGCCTGCTGCGCCGCCAGCAGGCCTCGTGGGCGATGAGCCTGCTCGGCGTGCTGGGCCTGGCCGGGCTCGCCGCGGCGCTGCTCGCCCCCCACGTCGTGGTCGGCCGCTCGGGCTCGGGCGCGGCGCTCACGCCGTGGACGGGCACGGGCCTCGACCTGCTCGCCCTGGCACTGCTGGCGGCCGCGGTGCTGGGCCTGGACGGCCTCGGCGCCCGCCTGGCCCGGCACGGCTTCGGCTGGCGCCAGGTCCTGGCCGCGCCGACCATCGCGCTCGCGGTGCTCGGCGTCCTCGCTGCCGGTGTGCTGCTGGTCGTGCAGCAGGTGCCGGGGCCGCTGCGGGTGGCCGGGCTCCGGCTGCCCGCCGTCGCGGTGGACCAGGCGCACAGCGCGCTGGCCAACCGGCTGCTGCTGCTCGCGCCCGAGCAGGGTGCCGTCAGCTACCGCCTGCTCGGGTCCGAGGCGAGCGTCCCGGCACGTGACGCCGGCTCAGCCCCGGGTGGTGGGCCGGCGACGCTGGGCCGCGACGTCGAGGCCGTCCTCGCGACCACCAGCCCGGCGACGGCCGACGTGCCGCACGAGCGACTGGCCGACCTGGCCGTCGGGTTCGTGGCGTTCCGCGGCAGCGCCAACAACCCGGTCGTGCGCCGGCTCGACTCGACCGCCGGGCTGACCCGGCTGGGGGACAGCCAGGGCATGGTGCTCTGGCGCGTGCTGCCGGCGGCCGGCGCCACCGCCGACACCAACGTGCCCCCGGCCCGCGCCCGGCTCGAGGACGGCAGCGGACGCCTCCTGGACTCGGTCGACGTCAGCGGTGACCACGGCGCCACGACGACCACCCTGGCTCCCGCCGGGGCAGCCCGCCGCCTGGTGCTGGCCGAGCCGCCGGCATGGGCCCGTCACGCCGCGGTCACCGTCGACGGGCGGCGGCTGGTCGCCGTGGTCGGTGCCGTCCAGCCCACCTACGACCTGCCCGCGACGGCCCGGCACCTGAAGGTGGAGGTCGAACCGGCCCACCACTGGTGGACCCGTGGACAGCTGGGCCTGCTCGCCCTCGTGGTGTTCCTCGCGGTGCCGCTCGGCAACCGACGCTCCAGGAGGGCTTCATGATCGGCCTCACCCGCGCGGTGCTCGTGACCGCTGCCGGCGCCGGGCTGGTGCTGGCGGCGGCCAAGGCCCCGGCCGTGGACCTGGCCCCACCGGCAGCCCGCGCCGTGGCGCCGGCGACGGCCGCCGCGGTGGCCTCCACGGCCGTGGTCTGCCCCGGCCCGGAGACCCTCGGGGTGGACGGCGTGGTCCCCGGGCAGCAGACCACCACGGTGGCCGCGCTGACCGCGCCGCCGGACGTCCTGCCCTCGCAGGCCCGCAGCGGGGGAGCCGGGACGCTGTCCCTGCGCACGCTCGCGTCGCCAGAGGCGGCTCCCGGCCCGGCCCCGTCGACCTCGGCGCGGGGTTCGGCCCTCGGCACGACGGTGTCGGTCCCGGCAGCGGTCCTCGCCGCCGGCACAGGCTCGCTGGCCCCGGGCACCGTGGGAGCCCAACGGACCCTCGTGACCAAGGGCGATGACCGCGGGCTGACCGGGTCGGCCTGTGTCGCCCCGCGGGAGCAGGCGTGGCTCGTCGCCGGTGGCGGTGAGGCCGGCCGTCGCGAGCGGCTCGTCCTGGCCAACCCCGGCCCCAACCCGATCCAGGTGGACCTGACGGTGCTCGGCTCCGCCGGCGTGGTGACCTCCCCGGGGTCACGGGACATCGTCGTGGGGCCCTATGGCCGCACCGTGGTGCTGCTCGACGCCGTCGCCGGCTCCGAGACGTCGCCCGTGGTCGGTGTCACCGCCCGCGGCGGCGAGGTCGCCGCCGTCCTCAGCGACACCTGGCTCGACGGGATCGTGCCCCGCGGTGGCGACGACGCGGTGCCGACCGCCGACCCCGCCCTCGAGCAGGTCGTGCCGGGGGTGGCCCTGTCCGGACGGGGGACCCTGCGGCTGGCCGTGCCGGGGGACACCGAGGCCGTGGTGCAGCTGCGGCTGCTGACGCCGGCCGGGGCGCAGGCCCTGCCGCACGGCGGCGTGGTGCGGGTCCCCGCCCACAGCACCACCGACGTCGACCTGTCCGGGCTGCCGCCGGGTGCCTACGCCGTCCACGTTCGCGCCGACGTGCCCGTCCTCGCGGGTGCGACGGTCGAGCGGCGCGCCGCGGCTGCCGGGCCCTCCGACCTGGCCTGGACCACGGCGACGGCACCGGTCCGGGGCCTCGCCGGCGCCGCACTGCTGCCGGCGCCCGGGGTCACCAGCGAGGTGCAGCTGGCCTCGGTCGGGAGCAGCGCAGTGGTCACCGTCACCACGGTCAGCCCGGCCGGGCAGGTGGCCAACGACACGGTCGCCGTGGCTGCCGACTCGGTGGCGACCCGGTCGGTGACCGGTGCCGCGTCGGTCTGGGTCACGCCGGTCTCCGGGCAGGTCCGCGCGGCGACCGTCAGCGCCGTCGCCGACCCAGCCGGTCAGCTGGTGAGCGTCTCGCCGCTGGTCTCCCTGCCGCTCACGACGATGCCGCTGAGCGTGCGCGCGGCGCGGGACTGACCCGCGGACCAGCCGCGGTCAGTGGCGGCGGGCCAGCCACGCGGCATACGTGCTGCCCCCGGTGACCGCGTCCGGTCCGGGCAGGTTCGACCCCGCAGCGAACCCCCGCCATACCCGTCCCCACCCGGGCAGGGTGACCACGAGCGGCGCGCGGTGCCCGGCGGCGCGGGCGGTCAGCCGCACGGCCTGTGCCAGTGGGAGCACCTCCGGGCCGGCGAGGTCGAGGCGTGCCGGCAGCGGCGGGCCGAGCGCCACCCGCACCAGGTGCGAGGCGACCCACGCCGGGTCGCACGGCTGGAACCTCAGCCCGCGCACGGCCAGGCCCAGCGGACCGAGGGTCAGGAGCCGCGACACGGTGGCGAGCAGCGGGTGGAACTGCGTGGCCCGCACCAGGCTCGACGGCGCCGGCGACCCGCGCACCAGCAGCTCCATCTCGTGCTTGCGGCGGTAGTAGCCCAGCCGGTTCGCGTCGCAGCCCACGATCGAGACGAGCACCAGGTGCGCCTCGGGGGCCGAGCGTTGGAGCGCGGTGAGCAGCAGCCCGGTGCCGTCGACGTCCACCTGCTGCGCGTGGCGGGGGTCGGTCGCGCAGTGGATGACGGCCCGCACCCCCGCGACGGCGGCATCGAGGCCGGCGCCGCTGGCCAGGTCGCCGACGACCCGGCCGGGCACACCCGGGGCGGCGGTGCGGGACATGACCCGCGCCGGCACTCCGCGGGCCGCCAGCTCGGCCACCACCGCCCGGCCGAGCGTGCCCGTGCCGCCGGTCACCAGGACCGGGTCCGGCTGCGCGGGGGGCTCCACCCGGGGGCTCAGAGCGGGCCGTCGTCCGGGCCGACGTCCCAGCCCGGGTCCAGCTCGGCCGGGTCGACCCCGAGCATGGCGGCGACCTGCTCGACGACGACCTCGTTGACCAGGGCCGCCAGCTCGCGCGGGTCGTCGACCCGGGTCTCGACCGGCCGGCGGTAGATGACGATGCGCGCGGGCATGCGGCCGCGGGCGGCGAAGAGCCGGCCCAGGGCGATGTCGGCCGGCTCCCACGGCGCCGGGTCGCTGGGCGGCACGTCCTCCACGGCGAACTCGACCTCGCCGAAGGCCTCACCCACCCGCTCCTCGAGCCGGGATGCCGCGTCGAGGACCAGGTCGTCGAACCGCTCGGCGCGGGTCTGCATCGCCGGCACGGGCGGCCAGGCGAGGGGCCCACGAGGTCCGCGGCCGTGCCGGTTGCGGCGACGACGGGGCGGGCGCGGACTGCTCACGTCGACCACATTACGGCGTGCCGGGTACGCCGGGGGCGCGCCGCGCACTACAGTCCCCCCGTGAGTCTGTCGCGCCAGTGTTCCCGCACCGCCTGTGCCCGGGGTGCCGTCGCGACCCTGACCTACGTCTACTCCGACCAGACCGCGGTCCTGGGTCCGCTGGCCACCTACGCCGAGCCGCACACCTACGACCTGTGCGCCGACCACGCCGAGCGGCTGACCGCGCCGCGGGGCTGGGAGGTGGTGCGCCTGTCGGGCGAGTTCGTCGACCCGGGCCCGACGCCGGACGACCTGCTCGCCCTCGCCGACGCGGTCCGTGAGGCCGGCAAGCCCCGCACCCCGCCCCCCTCCAGCGCACCCGACGCGGAGGGCACCGTCGAGGTCGGGCGACGCGGCCACCTGCGGGTGCTGCGCGATCGGTAGGGTCGGGGCGTGAGTGTGCCCCGCCTGTCCGAGTTCATCAAGGCCTACGACGTCCGCGGCCTCGTCCCCGAGCAGCTGAGCGAGCCCGTCGCGACGGCCATCGGCTCGGCCTTCGCCCAGGTGGTCGCCGGCCCCGAGGGGGCCTCCTCGATCGTCATCGGCCACGACATGCGGCCCTCCTCGCCGGACCTGGCGCGGGCCTTCGCCGTCGGCGCCGCCGCGCACGGCCTCGACGTCACCCTCATCGGGCTGTGCTCCACCGATGGCCTCTACTACGCCAGCGGGGCGCTCGACGTCCCCGGCGCCATGTTCACCGCCAGCCACAACCCGGCCCAGTACAACGGGATCAAGCTGTGCCGCGCCGGGGCCCGCCCGGTCGGGCAGGACTCCGGCCTGGCCGAGATCCGGGACCTGGCGCAGTGGCTGCTCGAGCGCGGCGAGGTCCACCACGTCGGCGGCGGCGACCGGATCGGCACGATCACCGAGCGCGACCTGCTCGGCGACTACGCCGCGTTCCTGCGCGGCCTGGTCGACCTGTCCGGCTCCCGCCCGCTGAAGGTCGTCGTCGACGCCGGCAACGGCATGGGCGGCCACACCGTCCCGGCGGTGCTCGGCACCGGCGCGGGGCTGCCGGAGCTGCCGCTGGAGGTCGTGCCGCTGTACTTCGAGCTCGACGGCACCTTCCCCAACCACGAGGCCAACCCGCTCGAGCCGGAGAACCTCCGCGACCTGCAGAAGGCCGTCGTCGAGCACGGGGCCGACCTCGGCCTGGCCTTCGACGGCGACGCCGACCGCTGCTTCGTCGTCGACGAGCGCGGCGAGCCGGTCAGCCCGTCGGCGGTCACGGCGCTGGTCGCCTCGCGCGAGATCGCCAAGGAGCGTGCCGAGGGCCGCGAGGCACGGATCGTCTACAACGTCATCTCCTCGGCGGCCGTGCCGCAGATCATCGCCGAGGAGGGCGGGCAGTCCGTGCGCACCCGCGTCGGACACTCGTTCATCAAGGCGCAGATGGCCGAGCACGACGCGGTCTTCGGTGGCGAGCACTCCGCCCACTACTACTTCCGCGACTTCTGGTTCGCCGACACCGGCATGCTCGCGGCGATGCACGTGCTCGCCGCCCTCGGCGAGCAGGACGCGCCCCTGTCGAAGCTCGCTGCGCGCTACAGCCGGTATGCCGCGTCCGGGGAGATCAACTCCACCGTCGCCGACGCGGTGGCCACCACCGAGTCGGTGCGCGAGTGGGCGCAGCAGCACGACGTCGAGGTCGACGAGCTCGACGGGCTGACGGTGACCCACCGGGGGGAGCCGATGTGGTGGTTCAACCTGCGCGCCAGCAACACCGAGCCGCTGCTGCGCCTCAACGTCGAGGCGATCGATGAGACAACCATGCAGGACGTGCGCGACGATGTGTTGTCGCTCGTGCGAGGAGGACAGTGATGACCCAGAACCCGTTGGGCCCCGGCAGCGAGGCCGCCCGCATCGAGCCGTGGCTGCGCGAGATCCTGCGCTGCCCGCAGTGCCACTCCGAGCTGGTCGACGGCACCGGCCCCACGGGCCCCGAGCTGCACTGCACCGACGCTGCCTGCGCGCGTGCCTACCGGGTCGACGACGGCATCCCGGTGCTGCTCGTCGACGAGTCGCGTTCTCTCGCAAGCTGATCCGGCGAGGTCGGCATGGCTCCCTTCCTGGACGAGTCGCTGATCGACGACGTCGACGCGATCGCGGAGCGTGACTCACGCCAGACCCTGAGGGCGCTCGCCACAGCGGGTGCCCAGGTCCGCGAGCAGATCACGCTCTCCCGCGAGGGGGGCATCGAGCGGGTGGGGGGCGGTGAGCGCCCCAGGTCGGTGCTCGTGGCCTCCCTGGGCGGCTCGGCTGTCGTGGCCGACGTGCTGGAGCTGCTCGCCGAGCCCGGCTCGCCGGTGCCGGTGACCGTGCGCCGCAACCTGCCGCTGCCGGGCTGGGTCGGTCCGATGGACCTGGTCGTGGCCGTGTCCCTGTCCGGCCGGGCGCGGGGCCCGGTGGCCGTGGCCGCGGAGGCCGCGCGGCGCGGCGCGTCGCTGCTCACGGTCGGCGCGCCCGACTCGCCGCTGGCCCGCATCTGCGCGGCGGCCCGTGGCATCCACATCGACGTCCCGCACGGGCGCACGTCCTCGCGCACCGCGCTGTGGTCCCTGGTCACCCCGGTCATGCTGGCCGCCGACGGGCTGGGCCTGATCGACTGCACCGAGCGCGCGCTGATGGAGACCGCAGACCGGCTCGACGAGCAGGCCGAGGCCTGCCGACCCACCTCGGAGTCGTTCGTCAACCCGGCCAAGATCCTCGCGGTGCAGCTCGCCGAGTCGATCCCGGTGATCCTGGGGGACGGCCCTCTCAACGGGGTCGCCGCCGCCCGCGCGGCCTCCATGCTCCAGCGCACCGCCCGGATCCCCGCCTCCTACGGCGAGCTGCCCGACGCCGCCTCGCAGATCGTGGCCAGCTTCGACGGCCCGTTCACCGCCGGCGGCGGGCGCGGGGTGGGGGAGCGGGAGTCGGCGCCGGACATCTTCGCCGACCCCTTCCTCGACGGCCCGGCCCAGCCGCGGCTCGGGCTGCTGATGCTGCGCGACGTCGCACCCGAGGAGCTCTCACCCGAGGCCGCCGAGCTGCAGGAGCTGACCGACGCGGTGCTGCAGACGGCTCACGACGCCGGCGTGCGCGTGGCCACCGCGGTCGCCGAACCCGGGCACCCGCTGACGCGGCTGGCCGGGCAGATCGCCCTGACCGACTTCGCCGCCACCTACCTCGCCATCGGGCTGGGCCTGGACCCCTCGGTCTCCCCGCACGTGGCTGACCTGCGCGACCGCCGCGACCGGGCCCTGGGATAGCGGCCCGACCCGGCCGCGGCGGGGGTGTGGCCACCCTCCGGGCTCGTCGTGTGCAGCCGGGGGACGGGACCTGAACGCCGGCTGAACGACACCTGTGTGCCGGGGGTCCGGTCGCGGCAATAGGCTCGGTGCCATGGCACATGAAGGTGGCGGCAAGGCGATCCTCGCGGCACTGACGGCAAACCTGGGCATCGCGGCGACCAAGTTCCTGGCGTTCCTCGTCACCGGGTCGAGCTCGATGCTCGCCGAGGCGGTGCACTCCGTCGCCGACTCGGGCAACCAGCTGCTGCTGCTCATCGGCGGCAAGCGCAGCCGGCGCGAGGCGACTCCGGCGCACCCGTTCGGCTTCGGCCGGGAGCGCTACGTCTACGCCTTCATCGTCTCCATCGTCCTGTTCAGCGTCGGTGGCCTCTTCGCTCTCAACGAGGCCTGGCACAAGTGGGCCCACCCCGAGGCGATCGAGGGCCGGTGGTGGTGGGTGCCACTGGCGGTGCTCGTCGTCGCCATCGGGCTGGAGGGGTTCTCCTTCCGCACCGCGATCCAGGAGAGCAACCCCCAGCGCGGCAAGCGGACGTGGCCGCAGTTCATCCGCACCGCCAAGGAGCCCGAGCTGCCGGTGGTGCTGCTCGAGGACTCCGCCGCCCTGGTCGGCCTCGTCTTCGCCCTCATCGGCGTCGGCCTGACGCTGGTTACCGGCAACGGACGCTGGGACGCCGCAGGCACCGCCGCGATCGGCCTGCTGCTGGTCTTCGTCGCCGGGGTGCTGGCCATCGAGATGAAGTCGCTGCTCATCGGTGAGGCGGCCCGCCCGCAGCAGCTCCAGACGATCACCGACGCGCTCGAGAACGGCCCGGAGGGCGCCATCTCCCGCGTCATCCACCTGCGCACGATGCACCTGGGCCCCGAGGAGGTGCTCGTCGCGGCCAAGCTCGCGGTCGGCCCGCTGGAGCGCGGGGTGGACATCGCGGAGGCGATCGACGCGGCGGAGCGCCGCGCGCGCGAGGCGCTGCCCGGCACCCAGCTGGTGATGTACCTCGAACCGGACATCGACCGCGGCCCGCAGGAACGGGCCCAGTGGGACAACGCCCCGGTGGCCGCGGACTCCACCTACGTCCCCGACGAGCCCGGTGAGGTTCGCGACATGGGGCACAGTCGTTAGACTGGCCAACCGCCGGCGTGGGTGATGACCCCGCAGAATGCAGGCCCAGATGGGCGGCGCCGGGTCAGCAAACCCGACATCCAAAGGGAGTTCTACGCATGTCCTTTGACTACAAGGTTCGCGACCTGAGCCTCGCCGAGGCCGGCCGTCACCAGATCCGCCTGGCCGAGCACGAGATGCCCGGCCTCATGGCGCTGCGCGAGGAGTTCGGCGCGCAGCAGCCGCTCAAGGGCGCGCGCATCGCCGGGTCGCTGCACATGACCGTGCAGACCGCGGTGCTCATCGAGACCCTGACCGCCCTCGGCGCCGACGTGCGCTGGGCGTCCTGCAACATCTTCTCCACCCAGGACGAGGCCGCCGCGGCGATCGTCGTCGGCAAGGGCACCCCCGAGGACCCGCAGGGCGTCCCGGTCTTCGCCTGGAAGGGCGAGAGCCTGCCGGAGTACTGGTGGTGCACCGAGCAGATCCTGTCCTGGCCCGGCCAGGACGGCCCGAACATGATCCTCGACGACGGCGGCGATGCCACCCTGCTCGTGCACAAGGGCGTCGAGTTCGAGGCCGCGGGCGCCGTCCCGGCCACGGACGAGAACGACTCGGCCGAGTACCGCGTCATCCTCGACGTGCTGCGCGCCTCCCTGGAGAAGGACCCGCAGCGGTTCACGAAGATGGCCGCCGGCATCCTGGGCGTCACCGAGGAGACCACGACCGGCGTCCACCGCCTCTACGAGTTCGCCCAGACCGGCGACCTGCTCTTCCCGGCGATCAACGTCAACGACTCGGTCACCAAGTCCAAGTTCGACAACAAGTACGGCACCCGCCACAGCCTCATCGACGGCATCAACCGCGCCACCGACACGCTCATGGGCGGCAAGGTCGCGGTCGTCCTCGGCTACGGCGACGTGGGCAAGGGCTGCGCCGAGTCGCTGCGCGGCCAGGGCGCCCGCGTGGTCATCACCGAGATCGACCCGATCTGCGCGCTGCAGGCGGCGATGGACGGCTACCAGGTCACCACCCTCGAGGACGTCGTCGAGACCGCCGACATCTTCATCACCGCCACCGGCAACAAGGACATCATCACGGCCGGCGACATGGCGCGGATGAAGCACCAGGCGATCGTCGGCAACATCGGCCACTTCGACAACGAGATCGACATGGCCGGCCTCGAGCGCGACTCGACCATCGAGAAGGTCGAGATCAAGCCGCAGGTGCACGAGTGGCGCTTCGCCGACGGCCACTCGGTGATCGTCCTCTCGGAGGGTCGCCTGCTGAACCTGGGCAACGCCACCGGGCACCCGAGCTTCGTCATGTCGAACTCGTTCGCCAACCAGACGATCGCCCAGATCGAGCTGTTCACCAAGAACGACGACTACGCCAAGCAGGTCTACGTCCTGCCGAAGATCCTCGACGAGAAGGTCGCCCGCCTCCACCTCGACGCCCTCGGCGTCAAGCTCACCCAGCTGAGCAAGGACCAGGCGGAGTACATCGGCGTCGACGTCGCCGGCCCGTACAAGCCGGAGCACTACCGCTACTGAGGCGGTGACGGGCGCACCCCGGTGCGCCCCGGCATACAGCCGTATCGCGCGCAGCGGGCGGTGAGGGAGACCTCACCGCCCGCTGTGCTGTCCTGGCCATGCGCCCGGTCGGGTCCCGGGCGGCTCAGCCGCGGGTGTCGCCGCGGAGCCGGGTGAGCGCGGCCTCCGCGGAGGCCGCCGCCCGGTCGCGGCCGCGTTGCAGCCGGTCGACCGGAAGCCGTTCCACCCGGCAGTCGACGGCCCACCGGGCGGTGGCACCGAGAGACTCCTTGAACGTCTCCAGTCCCTGCACCCCGCCGGACGTGCCGAGGCTGAACCACCGGCAGCCGGCGTCGCAGGCGTCCTCGATCGCCAGTCGCTTCAGCAGGTGGCTGGCGTACAGGCTGCTGTGCTCCCGCAGGGAGTAGCTGCGGAAGGAGATGCCGTGCGCCCCGTGGACGAAGGCCATCAGCCCCGCGACGGGCGTGCCCTGGTGGCTCGCCACCCAGGTGCGGCTGCCCAGCACGGGGGAGGCGGCCAGCGCCTCGAACATGGCCAACGGCTGCCGCCGCCGGGCCAGGGCCGTCGCCACGGGCAGGGGCAGCCCCGAGCGGCTCGCGCGCTCCGCGGTCCACGCGAGGTACAGCTCGTAGAGCGCCGGGACCAGCCGGGCGCTGGTGTCCCGCTCGATGGTCAGGTCCGCCCGCTCAGCCCGGCGGACCGCCTTGCGCGCCGAGGCGTGGAATCGTTCGGCCCAGACCGGGGCGAACCCGCCGTCGAGGTCGAGCACGTGGACCCGCACACGGGTGGCGTTGGCACCGACCGGAAGACCGGCCTCGAACTGCCCCGCGAGGTCGAACATCGCCGTGATGCGGTTGCTGAGCGCCGGTGACCGGCACAGGTCCGACAGGACCAGCCGCACGTCGTCCGGCCGCACGCCGCCCGTGGCGAGCAGGCCGCCCGGGCCGAAGGGGTGGGGGAGGCCTTCGTCGAGGCAGAGGGCGGGGAGCAGGCGCCGCCGCAGCAGCGGCAGGACCAGACGACGACCGTCCCTCATCACGTACAGCCGGCTGACGTCGCGGGCACCGGTGACCGCAGCGGCCGCCTCGAACCACGACGGCGTCTGGAACACCGACGCGGCAGGGTCGGCTGCCAGCACCGCCAGCCAGTCCGCGCGGGGGGCGGGGCTGACGACCTCGGCCACCGGCGACCGGCTGGCCCGCGAGTGCGCGTCCTCACGCAGCGCGCACACCGGGGTCCCCTGTCAGCCGGTGCCGGACCCGCCGTGCCGTGCGCCACGCCGGCCGGGTCCACCGGCGCAGGGTCGCCTCGAGGCCCTGGCGACCGGTGAGCAGGTCCGCGAGCCGCTCGGGGGTGGTGTCCGGCGCGACGAGCAGCCGCTGCACCGCGAACGGGTCCAAGCCCGGCACCGGGGTGGTGGTGTAGCCCACAGCGCAGGCCGAGGCAAAGCCGGCGTGCTGCACGGCGCTTCGCACCGCGGGCGTGGCGTAGCCGAACGGGTAGGCGAGGGACTGCGGCGCCGTCCCGAGCTCGTCCTCGAGGACGGCCCGGCTGAGCCGCACCTCGGCCATCACGTCCCGTGCCGGGACGACGTCCAGCTCCCGGTGCCAGTGCCCGTGCGAGCCGATCTCGACGCCGCGCGCGCTCGCGGCCCGCAGCTCGGGCCAGTCCATCAGCGGCAGCCGGCCGTGGCGTGCGCCGAGCCACCCTGCGTCCCGCCCGACGTGGGCCGTCGGCACATAGAGCGTCGCCTGCGCCCGATGACGGTCCAGCAGGGGCAGCGCGTACGCGGTGAAGTCGGCGAAGGCGTCGTCGAAGGTCAGCGCCACCAGGCGGCTCACGTCCCGCCCCAGCCGGGCCTGTTCCAGCAGATCGGTGAGGGAGACACCGCGCAGCCCGGCCCCGGCCAGGGCGGACAGGTGCTCGTCCAGGAGCCCGGGGGCGACGCGGTAGCGCCGGAAGCCCCGCTCCGCGGGTGCGGGGGACACGCTGTGGTACATCAGCACCCGCACCGTCCCGGGCGGTGCCGCCTCGACGGCGGCCCGCTCGCCACGGGTCGACGGCCGCTCACCCATCGAGGGTGGCCCTCCGTGCGCGGCCGGTGAGGAAGCCGGCGGACGCGGCGGCGACGCCGAGAACGATGTTGGACGCGCGGAGCAGCCCCGGCAGGTCCAGGCCGACGGCGTCGGTCACCCCGGCCAGGACCCCTGCCGGGAGCACGCGGGTCACGTAGTGACGCTCGGTCGCGAGCGGGGCGGCCCCGCGCACCGACCGGGCCACGATCGCCTTGGACAGGCCCTCGCTGTAGCAGCGGTTCAGGAAGTACGACCAGGTGCACCGGGCCGGCGGGACGAGGTGCGAGATCGTCGAGGCCGGCTCGTAGCGGAAGACACCGCCGGTCAGCCGCGCGGCGCGCAGGCAGTACTCGGTCTCCTCGCAGCCGACGGGTCGGTCGCCGACGCGTCCGAGGTCCTCCCGGAACAACCCCGCCCGCTCGCGCAGGTCGCGCCGCAGGACCATGGCCCCGCCCGAGGGGTTCCGGACGACACAGCTGGTGCCGGGCATGCCGCGGTAGGTGCACCCCACCACCCAGTCGAACTCGGCCGGCCACCATCGGGGACGCCGGGTCTGCCACTCCGGCTCCACCCGGCTGCCGGCCCCGAGCACGTCGTCGGTCGACATCGCCCCCACGAGGGTCTCCAACCAGTCGGGGGCGGCCTGGGCGTCGTCGTCGAGGAACGCCACCAGGTCCCCGGTCGCGAGCTCCAGAGCGGTGTTCCGGCCGCCGGACAACCCCTGCCGGTGCCGGTTCTCCACCACCCTGACGTCGGGGAGGGCAGCCGCGAGCTTCGCCCCGAGCGCGGGGTTGTGGTCAACCACGACGAGGATCTCCTGCGGAGCCAGTGTCTGCTCGCGAAGGGAGCGCAGCGCCAGCAGGATGCGGTCCCAGCGGCGTTCGGTGTAGACGCACACCACGGCGGTCACGGACCACACGACGTTGCCCTTCATCTTCCGGTGGGGCCAGTCCCGGCAGGCGGACTGCTGTGCCGGCCTCCCCGCCAAGCAGACACCGGCGCCGGGGGCCGGCAACCCTGCCGTTGGAGGACCTGGTGGCGATGGCGCCTACGCCGAATGGCCGGGCCGCGGCACCTGGCCGCCCCCACCGCGGCCCGCGGGTCAGGCGTCCTTGAAGCGCAGCACCCTCTTGACGGTCGCCCGTGCTGCGTGGTCGACGGGGGTGAGCGGCAGCCGCTCGGTGCGGTAGGTCTCGGTGGGGTGCTCCTGTGCGCCGAACCCGGTCTTGAACCTGGCCAGGCCGGAACCGGGACGCGCCTCCCCCATGCTGTAGTGCGTGCAGGAGGAGCGGCAGGCGTCCTCGATCGCGAGGCGGTGCAGGAGGTCGTTCGCGCGCGTGGGCGAGGCCACCTCCCGGTCCATGGCACCGCGCCAGTACTTGGCCTGGGTGCCGTGGCGCAGGACGATCAGCGCGGCGGCCGGGTGCTCGTCCTGCCAGGCGACCCACACGGAGCAGCCGTCGCCGAGCCGCTCGGCGACGGTGCGGAACTTCTGTGGAGGGTTGGCCCGCTGCATACGCCACCGGGCCAGGAGCTGCGGCTCGTGCTGAGCTTCCGCCCACCGGGCCACCGAGGCCCGGTACAGCTCGTTGAACACCTCGACCAGCCGGCCGGTGCGGTCGACCTCCACCCGCAGACCCGACTGCTCCGCCTTGCGCACCGCCCGTCTCACGCTGGGCTGGAACCTGGTGCCCCAGACGTGGTCGAACCCGCCGGAGAGGTCGAGCGTGTAGATGGCCTGGGTCTCGCGGTGGAACGCGGCCGGCGCGCACCGCCAGGCCGGGCCGGCCAGGGCGCCCAGCCGCACCGTCCGCCGCAGGGCAGGGTGCTCGAGCAGGTCCTCGAACACGGCGCGGGTGTGGGCTTCCGTGACCGGTCCGTCGCTGACCGGGCCGCACGTGCTCCAGTCGAACGGCCACGAGCCCTCCACCGCCAGCGCCGCCGGCAGGTGCCGCCGCCTGGCGAGCGGGAGCAGGACCTCCCGGCCGTCGTCGAAGCGGTACAGCCGGCTGGCGTCCGTCCAGGGGCCGGTCGCGCAGATGCAGTCCAGCCACTCCGGGGTCTGCGTGACCGTCGCCTCGGCACCGCGGCGAAGCAGGTCCACCCACGCCTCCCGGGGTGCGGGCACCGTCACCTCGCGCAGCATCACCACGGCGACCTCCTCGCCAGCACGGCCAGCAGCTGCAGGGACCGCAGCGGCACCGTGCCGCTCCCGCCCTCGGGAAGTCCGAGCACCGCGAGCACGGCACGGGTGCGCGGCGGGAAGGCCGGG
>DASSPC010000089.1:0-3587 GCA_035699865.1 Oryzihumus sp.
GCCGACAGTCCGTCGAGCTGGATGAACACCACGCCGGGCACCGAGGTGGTGGTCACCGACCCGGCGGCCCGCCGGGACTGGCCGAGCAGGTGCGACAGGAAGGCGGTGTCGTCACCGGCCGAGCCGACCCAGCTGACGGTCGTGGTGAGCAGCGCGAACAGCCAGGACCCCCAGAACGCCGGCCAGAAGCCCGACACGGTGATGCCCGGGCTGAGCCACAGCGCCAGGGCGAACAGCCCCGCCTCGGCGAACACCCCCGCCAGCAGCACGCCCACCCAGCCGAGCAGGAGCGCGAAGGAGGTCACCAGCGGCCGCAGCAGCGCGGTCAGCACGCCGAGCAGAGCGGCGGCCACCAGCACGTCCCACCGGGTGGAGGCGTTCAGCCCGGGGATCACCCAGATGGTCAGGGACAGGATCAACCACGCCAGGACCAGGCCGACGAGCATGCGCCGGACCTCGGTCCAGGAGGTCAGCCGCCGACCCCGCAGCAGCCGCCAGCCGACGCGTGCGCGGGAGCTCGCGCCCCCGGTGCTGGCCTGGGGTTCGTCCATGCCGGGGCCCTGCCTTCCGGTGCGGCGGTGCAGCGGCTCCAGCATCGGCCCGCGCCGTGCCCGGCCGCCTCATCCTGCGGGGACACGTGTGTGCGGGCCGGCTCATCCGCGCGGGAGGTCGTCACGGCAGGTGCCCGCGACCGAGACTGCCGGGGATGGTCGAGCGCGCCAGGAGGACGGCATGAACCCACGGACGTACGAGGTCCGGGTCAGCGGGCTGGTCCCGCCGGAGCTCGTCGAGGGCCTCGACGTGGCCGAGGTGACCGCGGAGCCGGTCCGCACGGTGATCCGCACCGCCCCCTCCGACCAGGCGGCCCTGCTGGGCCTGCTGGAGCGCCTGCGCGCCCTCGGGGTGGAGCTGCTCGAGGTGCGCCAGCTGCTGGAGGACTCCCCCTCCCCCACCCCGTGACCACGACGGCACAGGTATGCCGCGCCACCAGGGTGGCGCGGCATACCTGTTGTGCCACAAGGGGACCCGACCGGGGTCAGGACTCCTTGAGCTCCCCTCCGTGCACAGCCAGGGCGTAGATCACGAGGACGTCCAGGGCGATGATCGTGATCGACCACAGCGGGTAGGCCGCGATGAAGGCGAGGTTCACGATCGCGCTCACGCCGGCCATGAACATGCCGATGATGCGGGCCCACATCTTGCCGGCGAGCACCGCCAGGCCGGCGGCGATCGCCACGGCGCCGATGATGAGGTGCACCCAGCCCCACGCGGCGATGTTGACGTGGACGAGCAGGCCCTTGCTCGAGACCAGCAGGTAGTTCTGGTTGAACAGGGCGGTCAGCGCCTCGATGACCTGGAACGCCCCGACCATCATCATCATGATGCCGGCGAAGTACGCCCAGCCCGCCCAGGCCGTCTGCCCGTGCTCGGTGATGGGGCCGCCCGAGGACGCATGCTGAGGCATCCCCGCCTCCATGCTCCTCGCGGACGAGAAGTTCGACATGTCGCTCATCGCGATCCTCCGGTTGTTCGCGGCTCACCGGGGTCCCGGGACGGTCCTCCGTGTGCGCTTCCACGCTCGCCCCCGGCCCGCGACCGCCACATCATGCGGGGCGGATGATCGGGCCGGGCGCGGTCGACCGGCTCAGAGCCGGCTCTCGGCGCCGTGGACCGAGACGGCGTAGATGACGATGACGTCGAGGGTGATGACGGTCAGCGCCCACCACGGGTTGGCCGCGATGAACGCCAGGTTGGCCACCGCGCTGAGGAAGGCCACGACGATGGCCACGGCCCGCGCCCAGGTCTGCCCCGCCAGCAGGCCGTAGCCGGCGGCGATGAGCAGCAGCCCGAAGGCGAGCTGGATGATGCCCCAGCCGGTGTAGTTGATGTGCACCGCGAGCGCCGTGCTCGCGACGGAGTAGTAGGCCTTGTTGAAGAAGGCGACCATCGCCATCATCACCTCGATCGCGCCGAGCGTGATCATCGTGATGCTGGCGAACACCACCCAGCCGACCCACCTGGTGGGGGTCCGGGTGACGCCTGCATGCGCGTGGGCCATCTCCTGCTCCTTCCAGTGCCGGGCGGCACGCGCCGCACGGGACGGACCTGCCGTCCCCTCCACGCTGGCCCACCGGTGCCCGTGGCAGATCACTCGCCGGGGATGACGCGGCACCTGCGCCCGGGACGGTGGCATGGACCCGAGGGGCGAGACCGTCTCGTCGCCGCAGTCAAGGGAGCAACATGAGCACGCTGATCGCCATCGGGTACCCCGACGAGACGACCGCCACGGCCGCGGGCGACAAGGCCGAGGAGCTGGCCAAGGAGCTGATCATCCAGCCCGATGCCATCGCCGTGATCCGCAGGGACAAGCAGGGCAAGTACCACGTCACCACGAACCACAACCCTGTCGCGGGCGGGACGACGTGGGGCATGTTCTGGGGCCTGCTGTTCGGGATGCTGTTCTTCGTCCCGTTCCTCGGCATGGCCCTCGGCGCGGGCCTCGGCGCCCTCATGGGCAAGGTCGAGAAGGTCGGCATCGACAAGGAGTTCGAGAAGCAGGTCAAGGACATGGTGCAGCCGGGCACGTCCGCGCTGTTCCTGGTCATCGAGCACGCGACGCCGGACAAGGCCGTCGAGGCCATGGCGCCGTTCGGCGGCAAGGTCCTGAAGTCCTCGCTGTCCAAGGACGCCGAGAAGGAGCTGCAGGAGGCCCTGCACGGCCAGGGAGCGGCCGCAGCCTCGGCCGCTACGCCGCAGACCCCGGTCAGCGCCTCCTGACCTCACACACCCGGTGGCCGCGGCAGCCCTGTCGCGGCCACCGTCGTGTGCCGGCCCACCGGCGTGGGCGTGGCCGAGTCGGCAGCAGTCATCCGGTGGTCTTCTCGCCGGGGCGGTCAGGCTCGTCCGGCTCCTCCGGGGCCGAGTCACCCGGGAGCCCCATCCCGCTGTCCCCGGCCGGTGCTCGGCCCTGCCGGCGCAGCCCCTCCTGGACCGCGCCGACCAGCACCCGGGCGATGACCCCCACGAAGACGAGGTCACCGACCATCTGCAAGGTGGTGACGATCCGTGCCGTCTGGCTGACCGGGGTGATGTCACCGAAGCCCACCGTGGCGAAGACGGTGATGACGAAGTACAGCGCGTCCATGCGCGACATGGACTGCGAGTAGCTGCCGGGGTTGCCCAGCTCGATGAGGAAGTGGGTCGCCGCGCAGATGACGAGGAACAGCGGCAGCGTGGTGCCCACCGCCTCCACCGCCCGCAGCCGGGGGTGGGGCGAGCGCAGGATGCAGCGCACCTGCCAGACGACCAGGGCCACGACGAGGAGCATCCCCAGGAGGACCCAGGCCGAGAGCCGCAGCCGGGTCCCGTCCAGGGGCGCGGTGAAGTACAGCACGATCACCACCGCGGTTACCGCGGCCGAGCGGAGCAGGCTGGCCACCACGGCGCGCCGTGAGGCGCCGCTGCGGGGGCGGGCCGGGCGCGTCACGGGGGCCGCTCAGCCCAGCGGCTGCGGGGTGCGGGGCGGACCCGCCGGCCCGGAGACGGGGGCGACGGCCGGCGGTGCGCCGCCCGTCGCCAGCGCCCCG
>DASSPC010000090.1:0-4772 GCA_035699865.1 Oryzihumus sp.
GGCCGGATGGTCGGGCAGCTGTGGCGGTTCGGCGGGATCGGCGTCGCGAGCACGGTCCTGCACCTGGGCCTGTTCGCTCTGCTGCGCCCGGGGCTGCCCTCGGCGCAGGTGGCCAACCTGCTCGCGCTGTTCGTCGCCGCGGTCTTCAACACCGCGGCCAACCGCCGGTGGACCTTCGGGGTGCGCGACCGACGCGGGGCGGGGCTGCAGCAGGCGCAGGGGCTGCTGGTGTTCGGCATCACCCTGGCGATGACCAGCGCCGCGCTGGGCCTGCTGCACGTGCTGGCGCCCGGCGCAGGGACCGGCGCGCAGACCCTGGCCATCGCGGCGGCCAACGCGGTCTCGACGGCCGTCCGGTTCGCCGCGATGCGCTGGTGGATCTTCCGCGCCCCCGCCTCCCCCGCCCCTCCCGCACCGAACGCGCCAAACGGCCGGAATCCGGCAGCTGCGGGCACCGGAACGGACCGTTTGGTGCGTTCGGTCGAGGGCGTCCGTCAGGCGTAGCGCTTGAGCTCGCGCCGGGCGAGGGCCATGCGGTGGACCTCGTCCGGCCCGTCGGCCAGGTGCAGCATCCGCGCCTGGGCGTAGAGCTCGGGCAGCACCGTGTCCTGGCAGACGCCCATCCCCCCATGGGCCTGCATTGCCCGGTCGATCACCCACGTGGCCATCTCCGGCACCGCGACCTTGATCGCCGAGATCTCCACGGCGGCGCCGCGGTTGCCGACGGTGTCCATCAGCCACGCGGTCTTGAGCACCAGCAGCCGGGCCTGCTCGATGCGGATCCGCGCCTCGGCCACCCACTCCTGCACGACGCCCTGCGCGGCCAGCGGCTTGCCGAACGCCACGCGCTGCTGCACCCGCTCGCACATGAGGTCGTAGGCCCGCTCGGCCATGCCGATCAGCCGCATGCAGTGGTGGATCCGCCCCGGCCCGAGCCGGGCCTGGCCGATGGCGAACCCGCGGTGCAGCTCGCCCAGGAGGTTCTCCCGCGGGACCCGCACCGCGTCATACACGATCTCGGCGTGCCCGCCGTGCGGGCCGTCGGTGTAGCCGAGCACGTGCGTGGACCGGCGCACATCGACGCCCGGGGTGTCCAGCGGGACGACGACCATGCTGTGCCGCTGGTGCCGCTCGCCGTCGGGGGCAGACAGGCCCATGACGATGGCGACCCTGCATTCCGGGGCCATCGCGCCGCTGGACCACCACTTGCGGCCGGTGACGACGAGCTCCTCGCCGTCGACCTCGATGCGGGTCGCGATGTTGTTGGCGTCGGAGCTGGCGACCTCGGGCTCGGTCATCGAGTAGGCCGAGCGGATCTCCCCACGCAGCAACGGTTCCAGCCACTCCTGCTGCACCGCCGGCGTGGCGAAGTGCGCCAGCACCTCCATGTTGCCGGTGTCCGGCGCGGCGCAGTTCATCGCCTCGGGCGCCAGCATCGGGGAACGGCCCGACAGCTCGGCCAGCGGGGCGTACTCCAGGTTACTCAGCCCTGCGCCACGCTCGCCGGGCAGGAACAGGTTCCACAGCCCGCGCCGTTGCGCCTCGGCCTTGAGCTCGGCCATGACGGGCGGACGGCCCCATGGGTTGGTGTGCGCCTGTGCCGCGACCTGCTCGTGGAACGTCGCCTCGGCCGGGAAGATCACCTCGTCCAGCAAGTCCTGCATGCGCTCGCGCCACTGCTCCATGACCGGGGTGTAGCCGAAGTCCATGGCCCGACCCTAGGACACGCCGGTATGCCGTGCCCCTCACCGCCGGGTCAGCCCCGGGCGCCGTCCCCGCGCGGGGCCTCGGGCATCTGCTGGGCGATGAGGCGCATGAACAGCCAGATGAGCGCGGTCTGCCAGCAGAGGAGGACCAGGATCAGCAGCGGCCACCAGTGGGTGACGGCCTCGGCCCGGGCGGCACGGGGCACGGCGCCGAGGCTGAACACGGCCAGCAGGAACGCGGCCCACAGCGCCACCGCCGCCGCCCGGTATCCCCGGCTGGGGTCGCGCGGCGGGTCGATGCCCAGTCCGCGGACGTCGTGCGGCGGGTGGTCGCGCAGCATCCGACGCGTCGAGCGGTAGACGCGCGTGCGGGGATAGTCCCGCGCCAGCATCGCGCGCACCCGGGCCGCCGCCCGTGGTCGCAGCAGCATCGAGGCCGGCAGGGTGACCGCCTCGATGCGGGCGCTCTCGGCGCGGAACCCGCGGTCGCCCAGCACGCACCGGCCGCGCGCCGCGACGACGGCAGCGACGGGGCCGACCGAGACCGTGGCACTGCCCGGCAGGTACCACGCGTAGAGCCCGCACCGGCACCCCGCTGCGGGCGGATGGTGGCCGTGCTCGGCGCAGCGCGCCCGCTGCAGCGCGCCGTCCCACGGCCCCGCCGAGGCGTGGACCAGCGGGTAGAGCCCGTCCCGGCGCAGGGTGAACTGCCGGTAGCCGCGCAGCTCCCCGGGGACCAGCGCCGGCCCCTCGCTCACGACGGTGTCGGCTCGGGCTGCCGCACCGGCGGCGGCGGGGCGGTGGCCGGTTCCTCCGTCAGCGGCTCGAACTCGACCTCGCGCCGCTCGGTCCCGATGTCTCCCATGGCGCACCTCCCACGTGGTCACGGGCGTCCGGCCCGTCCCTCCCATCGTCGGCTCGCCCGCCCCGCCTGTCGAGATCCAAAAAGGCGGTATGCCGTGTGCCCGCCTCCCGGCCACGAGCCCACCGGACGACGCCGGGCCCTGATCCCGCCCGGGAGCCATCCACAGGCATGGCAGAACCCCCTCCGCCGCATGGAGGGGGCTCTGTCCTTGGGCGTACCCGCCCTCGGGTTCTTTCAACCGCTCCGCAGATGACAGAAGGCCCCAAGACGTCGTCCTGGGGCCTTCTGTCATCTGCGGAGGCGGCGGGATTTGAACCCGCGAGAGGTGATTAACCTCAACCCGCTTAGCAGGCGGGCGCCATAAACCGGGCTAGGCGACGCCTCCGTGCGCACGGCGACGGCTGTGCCGAAGCACCACCACGGACCGTGAGCCTGCACAGGCTATCCGGCCGCGCACCGCCGGGGCAAAACGGCCCGCCGCCCAACCCGGCGGAGGTCACATCGAGCAGATGTCGGCGCTGGCCGCGCGGGCCTTGAACGTCGGCGTCGTGGTCGCCACGCTCGCGGTCAGGGAGTGCGACGGCAACGGGGCGGTGCCGACCCGGTTGGGCACAGCCACCACGTTGGGGCTGTTGGCGCCGACGCTGACCTCGATCGTCTCGCCGAGCAGGTCGTCCTCCTTCAGCTTGGCCCCGGGGAAGGCGGCAGCGACGGTCCGCGCCGAGTCCGCCTTGCTGGGGCTGTAGCTGACGATCACGCCACTGTGCGGGTTGCTTCCCGACTTGTATCCCTCGATCTGGAAGCCCTGCAGCTCGAGGTCGCCGGCATCCTGACGGGCGACCCCGGAGACGCCGGAGTCGTTGATGACCGAGACGTGGATCTTGTCCGGGGCGACCGTCAGCGGCTCCTGCGAGGGCGCCGGGGTGACCGGACCCGTGGGGGCCTTCTTCGACCCGGTGCCCGGCAGCGGGTCGTCCTTGGCGATCGCCTCCCACAGCGCTGACGCCTTGGGGGTGAACTCCACCCGTGCCGGGTTCGGCGGGTAGGGCTCCGTCGGAGCGGTCAGGAAGCGGATCTGCGAGGACGACAGGCCCTGCACGCTCTGGGCCACCTCACGCAGCGAGTTCAGGTCACCGAGGCCGGGGTCGGTGGTCAGCGACTTGGTGGCAGCGTCGAGGAAGCGGAACAGCTTGTCCGGGCGCAGCAGGGTGCCGCTGCTCGTGGCGACCTGGACCATCGAGGACAGGAACGCCTGCTGGCGGTCGATGCGGCTGAGGTCGGAGCCGTCACCGAGGGTGTAGCGGGCCCGCACGAAGGCCAGAGCCTGCGCCCCGGTGACGTCGCTGCGACCCTTGGGGAGCTTGAGCCCGCTCTTGGGGTCGTTGACCGCCTTGGGAACACACACGGGCACCGAGCCGAGCGCGTCCACCATGGACTCGAAGCCGAGGAAGTTGAGCACCATGAAGTGGTCGATGCGGATGCCGGTGTTCTGCTCGACCGTGCGGATCGTGCACGCCGGCCCGCCGAGCTCGAAGTTGGCGTTGAACTGCCTCTCCGGCCACGTGGCGATGTCGTTGTTGGTGTCCTTGCAGCTGACCGGGCCCTTCACCATCGTGTCGCGAGGGATGCTCACGACAAGGGCCGACTTGCGGTCGGCAGCGAGGTGAACGAGCAGAGTGGTGTCGGAACGGGCCCCCGCGATGCTCTGAGCGCTGCCGAAACCGTGGACCCCCGCGCCCAGGTTCCGGGTGTCGGACCCCATGACGAGGATGTTCATCGGGGGCAGGTTGGTCTGGGCGTTGACGCCCGCCTGGCTCTTCGGCCGCACGCCCAGCTCCCCGGCCAGGTCCAGCTTGTGGATGTTGCCGTTGAGCTTGACGTAGGCCAGCAGGCCGAGGACCAGGATCACCGCCATCGCCGCCGCCCCGATGATGGCCCCCCGTCGCAGCAGAGGGTGTCGATGGGTCCGCCGGTGCTCGTCCCTCCTGGCGCGCCGGGTGGTGGGCTCGGACGCACTCGCCTCGAGGCCCTCGCGCCCGGAGCGGGTGTCGAGGGCCTCACGACGCGACCTGCCTCGGCCGCGATCCGCGCGTGAGCGGGTCACTCAAGAGCCTTCCTGTACCGGCCCGGGCACCGCGCATCGCGCGTACACCCGGATGTAACCGGGGGAGTGTAGACGGACGACATGGGAGTTCCCCAAA
>DASSPC010000091.1:0-6469 GCA_035699865.1 Oryzihumus sp.
TGCTGGTGGACCTTCAGCAGGACTGAGCCACCCGGCATACTCCGGGACACGACAGGGCCCCCGCACCAGCGGGGGCCCTGTCGCGCGTGGCGGCGAGGGTCAGCGGATCACCGGCTTGGGGTAGCCGGCGGCCTTCCACTCGGCCGGGGTGAGGTGGTGGACCTGGCCGTCCGGCGGGACGGCGTAGATCGGCAGCGTCCCCTTGTACTGGTAGAAGCTGGTGCCCTGGATCAGCCCGACGACGGCGATCTTCGGGTAGCCGGCCGCTGCCCACTGGTCGTGGCTGAGGACGTCGACCTGGTCCAGCGGCTCGGTCGCCCAGTCCACCAACCCGTAGGCCGTCGCCGACCAGGAGTACCTCACGTAGCGGGCCGGGACGGTCGTCGGGACCGGGGACCCCGTGGCCAGGAGGTCGGCCGACGTCATCGCGACGTGGTCGGACCACGTGTTGCTGGCCAGGGAGAACTGCCGGTAGACCGTGGGCGAGTAGGCGGTCCTGAGGTAGCTCACGGAGGTCACCTGGCGCATCGGCTGCTCCACGGGGAAGAACCAGTCGGAGTTGAGGCCGAACGCGGCCGCGAAGCTGCTGCCGGAGATGTTGTCGATGGTCTTGGGTGCGCCGTTCAGCGTCCCGACCACGCGGAGCTTGAGGACCCGTCCACCCTCGATGCCGACGTTGGTCTGCTGGGTCACGACGAGCTGCGTGAACGTGGTGAGCTGGTACTTCGCGGCGATCTGGCTGGCGCGCAGGTTGACCGCCCAGGCGTGCCTGGGGGACCGCCAGTCGCCGGTGTCCAGGACCGCGGGGAACTGCCCACCCGCGGTGTAGCCGCCGGTCGAGGCGGAGAACTCGGTCCGGGCGACGGCGTTGTTCGCGAGCAGCCGGACCTGTCCGACCGTCCGGGCGATCGCCGTGTCCGACCGCGAGTCCGTGAGCGCGTTGGGCTGGTTGGTCGACGGGTTGAAGTTCCAGGCGCCGCCGTAGACCTGGCACGTCGTGGTGTCGCACGTCTTGGCGTAGGTCGCGTGCTGGCTCGACCACGCGTAGGACCGCGCCGCGACCGCCTGCGCCTTGAGCGCCTCGATGCCCCACCCCGACCGTGCGTCACCCCAGTAGGCGGGCGACTCCCGGGGCACGACCCCGCGCAGGTACTCCTCCATCGGGACCACGTTGACCAGGTGGGGTGTCCCGGCCGCGTCCCGCACCATGCGCAGCGAGCCGGCGTAGCCCCGCTGGTTCGCACAGGTCTCGAGGTACTGGCTGGGCCCGGTCGGGGCGGCCTTGAGCTGGATCGCCACGTCGCCCGCCGGCAGGCTGGTGTGCCAGGCGGTTGGATCGGTCGAGCAGCCCTTGTACTTCGTCTCGAGCGTCCAGCCGGTCGGCGTGGCCACCAGGCGCGCCGCCGAGCCGCCGTTGACCGGCTTGCCGCCCACCGTGAACGCCACGCTGCTGGTGATCCACTGGTCGACCTTCGTCGGGGTGCCCTCGAGGGACAGCAGCCGGACCGTCATCGTCGGCCGCCCGATCGTGCCGGCGTGGGTGCCGCCGTAGTAGTGGGACAGGACCATGTCGGCGTTCCAGCCCTGGTCCACGACGTAGCCGTAGGCCCCCCACTGGCCCATCCCCCGGCCGTGACCCCAGCCGTGTCCGACGATGGTCACCACCGGGTCCGGGGTTGCTGCCCCGGCTGGTGCAGCAGGGACGAGGAGCCCCGCTGTTGCCGCGGTGGCGACAGCGAGCACGGAACGGACGGACATGGCGACTACCCCCTGGGTCGGCCGAGGTGATGCCAGGGCGACAGGGTTGTCGCCGTGGCGGTGCGGTCGCGCACGACCGCCGGTGGGCGGGGCCACTAGGGCCCCGTCGCGAACGCCTGCAGCGCCTGGAGCATGCCGGTGGTGACCTTGCTGACCTGGCTCGTGACGTAGATCCGGGACACCTCCCTGGCCCGGGGCAGCAGGTAGGTCTTGCTGACCGGGGCGAGGGTGGTGCTGGTGTTGTTGACGAAGGCCGGTCGCGCCAGCGCCGAGCCGAGGACTGACTCGAGGCCGTCCCCCGTGCTCGGCACGAGCACGACGGTCCTGAGCCCGACGGTGTCGTGGTAGGCCGTGGCGGCGGAGACCAGCGTGGTGGCGCCGTCGGCAGCGCGCAGCGTGGTCGCCGGGACCTTCTGGCGCAGAGCGGCCAGGACGCTGTCGGGGATGGCCTTCCACGTCCCGATCACCACGGCCTGGGTCGCGTGCAGCTGCTGCAGCGCGGCTGCGGTCTCCGCGGGCACCGAGGTGCTGTTGACGAGCAGCATCGGCTGGTGGAGCGCGGCGCTGAGCCCGCCCGCCGCGGCGGCCTCGACCGCCGAGCCGGCGTCCCCGGCGACGATCGTCACGGTGTGCGAGGTGGTGGGGAAGGCCTGGGCGACGATGCCCGCGGAAGCCGCGGCCACGGCGTACTGGTTGCTCCCCTCCACCCGCTGGACGGTCACGCCCTGGGACTGCAGCGCCGAGACGAGCGCCGCGCTGAAGGTCCCGGTCCGCCCCAGCAGGTATGCCGTGCGGACGCCGTCCTGGGTGATCCGGCTGCTCACGCCGCCGTCGAGCACGGCCCGCGGCGAGGCGACCACGCCAGAGGCGGTGGCGGCGGCCAGTGCTCCGGCGGTCACCTGGTCGACCCGGTAGGCCGGCTCGCTGGCGACGATGACCAGGGACCTGCGCGGCCCGGTGACCCGGCGCACGCCCTCGAACGTCGAGGCGGTGTTGACCGTCCCGAGCCGGGTGGGGGCGCACGCGCCCAGCGGTGCGGTGGGCGTGGGCAGGACCTCCACCCTGGCGCCCCACGGTCGAGCCTGGGAGGACCCGGCCCAGCTGGTGAGGGCGAGGTCGTAGATGCCCGGGGGCAGTGGCGCGCCGGTGGACGAGCGGCCGTCCCAGACCATGTTCATCGAGGTGCCTGTGCCCCGGTAGGTGCGCACGACGGTGCTGGAGCACGAGCTGGTCACCGCGACCTGCCAGGACTGGGTCCGGGCGAAACCGGCGACGATGCTCCCGCCCCGGCCGGCGTACCAGGGGACGGTCGTCCCGACCCACCGCGGGTTGTAGATCTCGGCCCCCTGCAGGGCGCGGGTCTGGGTCCTCAGGCCGCCGAGCTTGGCGTAGAGGTACCTGCCCGGGCACTCCGTCGTCCAGAAGTCACGGTGACCGGACAACGTGGGCTTGGTGACGCGCGTGCCCGCCGGGTACTCGCTGTTGCCGGCCGAGGTGAAGACGGCGCTGCCCGTGGGGTTGATGTGGAACAGGCTCATCCGGTAGGCCATGATCCGGGCGATCGCGGTCGTCATGGCCGAGGCCGGTTGGGCCGTGTCGTAGTTGCCGATCGCGGAGACCCCGAAGGTCTGGCGGTTGAAGCCGATGGTGTGGGCGCCCAGGACGGCCCGGGTCGTGCCCCCGTAGCGGCCCTCCCAGATCCGGCCGAAGCGGTCGACCAGGAAGTTGTAGCCGATGTCGCACCAGCCGAGCGAGCGCGTGTGGTACGCGTAGATCCCCCGGATCAGCGAAGCGGTCTGGGCCGCGGTGTAGTTGTTGGTGGACACCGTGTGGTGGACGACGCCGCCGAGCTGCTCGTTGGAGTACTCCGGCGGGCACAGGCGCATCGACTCGTCGGCGCCCCACCCGGCCCGGCTGATGATCCCCGGCCACAGCCCCAGGGCCGAGGCGGAGGCCGGCGGCGCGGACGTGGTCCCGGCCGTGGCGTCGGCGGGAGCGGTGGGTGAGTCCACCAGGTCCACGCCCAGCGTGGACGGAAGGTCACCGGAGGCCGAGGTGGCCCGCACCTGCACACCGTCCGAGGGCGCGGTGAGCAACGGCTCGGTGCCCTGTCGGGCGCGGCGACCCTCCGCACTGGTCGGGTCCGGCCCCGAGTCGAGGAGCTCCAGGGGGTGCCACTGCCCCCACGCGCCACCGGTGCGCACCCGGACCGAGACGCTGAGTCCCGCCGGCGTGGCGCCCTGCCACGTGACACCCAGCACGGAGAACGGCCGGGTGGTGGTGGGTGCCGTCGTCGGCAGCGCGTCCGTCGGGGACGCGCCCCGGGCCGTCGCTGCAGGTGACGGTGCCGCGGCCCGCGTGGCCGCCCCGGGTGCGGTCCGGACGTGCTGGGCCCGCAGGGTCGCCCCCACGGACAGGTGCTGCAGGTGCGGCGTGACCGGGTGCGGTCTGGCAGGCGCCCCCGCAAGGTCGACGGTCGGCAGGGCGAGCGCCGCGACCGTCAGCGTCAGGGCGGTTCCGGCTCCGAAAAGGCGTTTCATGCGGGGTCCTCGGTCAGGTCAGGTCTGGAGAAGTCGTCCACGATCGTGAGATTCGGGAGATGACCGCGAGGCGCCCGGCCGCCTGCAACGGTGATGTCGTCCAGTCACTGTAATCACAGGCGTCACGCGATATGTGCGGTTTGCTCATTCCTTACCCTCGGGGCCACCGATGGGCATCGATGGGGCGCGGTTGACGCCGCTCACGGGCGGGACGATGGCGCACCTCCCCGGTGCTACCGCCGCCCGGAACGCACGAACCCCCTCCTGCCGGGAGGCAGGAGGGGGTTCGTGCGACGGGTGGGGCGGGCGCGCCCGGTCAGGGCGCGATACGGGCGATGTGCTCGATCAGGGCGGTGGTGGACACCGACGGCGTGCGCGGGAAGTAGACGACCTCGCAGATGTCGCTGAGGAAGTCGAACTTGCCCTCCCAGTCGTTGCCCATCGCCAGCACGTCGGCCTGGAACTGCGTGACGTAGTCGCGCTTGAGCTCAAGGCTCTCCTCGACGAAGACCTCGTCGACCATCTTCAGGCTGCCGACGATCTCCAGCCGCTCCTCCTGGGAGAACACGGGGGCGCGGCCCTTCTTGCTGATGTTGAGCTGGTCGGCCGAGACCCCGACCACGAGCCTGTCGCCCAGCGCGGCCGCACGCTGCAGCACCCGGATGTGCCCGACGTGCAGCACGTCGAAGGTGCCGAAGGTGATCACCGTGCGGTTGGCCAAGGCTGCTCCTGTGTCGGGTGGCGACGACCCGGCGGCGCCAGGGCGAGCCGGGTCGGGGGTCGAAGGTCCGAGCGTACCGTCCCGCGCTCAGGCGCCCCGAACGCGCCCGAGCGCCGCGAGGGCCGCGTCCACCACCGACTGGCGGGCCAGCCCCGCGCCGTCACTGGGCCGGCCGCCGTGCAGCAGGGCGTCGGCCAGGGACCGCGCGTCCAGCGCGGCGAGCTCCACCCCCGCCGGACGGGCGACCAGGTCGCTGGCCACGACCCGGGCGCCCATGGCCAGGGCTTCCCGGACGATGACCGAGTCACCGTCCCAGGTGGTCGGGCGCAGGAAGACCGCCGAGCGGGCCAGCGCTGCGGACACCTCCGCGGCCGAGAGGTTCATCGAGACCTCGACCCAGCCCAGGCCCTCCACCTCCCCGCGCAGCGCCGCCATGTGCGGGCCGTCCTGGTCGTAGGCGAGGACCCACAGCCGCAGCCCCGGGCGCTCGGCCCGGGCCAGGCGGACGGCCTCGACCGCCAGGGAGGCGTTGTAGTGGGCCAGCCCCGAGTTGGTGGCCACGGTGACCAGGTCGGGGTCGCGCTCCACCGGCTCGGCCGAGGTGACCCGGGCCGGCACGAACGGCGACACGACGACGACCCGGTCACGCAGCCGCTCGGGCAGCACCTCGCGGATCTCGTCGTTGACCGCCCAGATCTCGTCGTAGGCGGTGAGGCTGGTGCGCAGCAGCCGCGAGCGCCAGGCGGGCATCGACTCGACCTGGCGGCGGGTGGAGCCGGAGTGCAGGACCACGACGGTCCGCCCCGGCAGCACCGCGAAGACCGGGGCCAGCACGATCGCCCGCCACAGCCGGGTGATGTGGAACAGGTGCAGCGCGCGACGTGCCCGCAGCGAGGGCACCTCCCGGGCGGCTCGCGGCGCCGAACCCGTGTCGACCAGGTGCATCGTCGCGCCGGCGTCGACCAGCGCCGCGGTGAGGTCGTGGACGCTGCGGGTCACTCCCCCGACCGGTCCGGGCACCTGGGCCCACTGGAAGACGTGCACGCTCGCGCCGGCCACGGCTCAGTCCAGCCGGGAGCTCGTCAGCACGCCCACGAGGTGGCCGCCGGCGGTGACGAGCGCCAGCGGGACCATGACGAGGGCGAGCGCGTGGGTGCCGGTCAGGTCGCCGGCGACCACGTCGACGACCCCCGCGACCAGGGTCAGCAGCGAGAACTCGAAGGCCACGAATGCCCGGAAGACCGGGACGTAGCCGAAGGCCCGCCGGACCCGGGCCACGCCGGAGACCTTGGAGCGGGTGGTGGCTGCGACGTCGTCGAGCAGGGGCCTGCCGGTCTTGGCACGGGCCACCACCACGAGGTCCGTGAGCGCCTTGTTGACGAGCACGATGACGCTGGTGAGCAGGCCCAGGACGGTCCACCCGCCGACGTCCAGCGGGTGCGCCGGCGTC
>DASSPC010000092.1:0-4650 GCA_035699865.1 Oryzihumus sp.
CACGACGCTGATCGCCATCGGCATCAAGGAGTCGATGCGGGTCAACCTGGTCCTCGTCGGGCTCAAGCTCTTCATCGTGCTGTTCGTGATCTTCGCGGGCATCGGCTACGTCAAGACCTCGAACTACACCCCGTTCATCCCTCCGTCGGTCAAGGGCCAGTCCTCCAGCGGCCTCGGCGCCCCGCTGATCCAGCTGCTCTTCGGCTTCCAGCCGGCCACGTTCGGCGTGCTGGGCATCGTCGCCGGCGCCTCGATCGTGTTCTTCGCCTACATCGGCTTCGACGTGGTGGCGACCACCGCCGAGGAGGCCAAGAACCCCCAGCGCGACCTGCCCCGGGGCATCATCGCCTCGCTGGCGATCTGCACGGTCCTCTACATCGCCGTCGCCCTCGTCATCACCGGCATGGTGCGCTACGACAAGATCGACGAGAAGGCCGCGCTGGCCAGCGCGTTCGCCTCGGTCGGCAAGGGCGGCTTCGCCACGATCATCGCCGCCGGCGCCGTCGCCGGCCTGACCACCGTCGTCATGACCCTGATGATCGGCGCGACCCGCGTGGTCTTCGCCATGAGCCGCGACTGGCTGCTGCCCAAGCGCCTGGCCAAGGTCAACCACAAGACCGGCACCCCGCTGACCATCACCATCGCCATCGGCACCGCCGTGGCGCTGATCGCCTCGATCACGCCGATCGGCAAGCTCGAGGAGATGGTCAACATCGGCACGCTCGCGGCGTTCACCCTGGTGTCCATCGCGATCCCGCTGCTGCGCAAGCGCCGCCCCGACCTCAAGCGGGCGTTCAAGGTGCCGGGCAACCCGGTCGTGCCGATCTTCGCCGCCCTGGTCTGCTTCTACCTGATGCTCAACCTCAGCGTGGAGACCTGGCTGCGGTTCGTCATCTGGATGGTCCTCGGCTTCGGCGTCTACTTCCTCTACTCCCGCCGCAACAGCCGCCTCGAGGTGGCCGACCAGGAGGGCGTGGACGCGATCGAGCTCGGCGAGACCGCGGGCGACCGGGTCTGACCGCCGCCCCACCACGCACCATCGGTATGCCGCGCCGGGACTCCCGGCGCGGCATACCTGTGTCTGGGGCCGGTGTCGGAAACGGCGCCGAGGTCGACGAAACCCACACGTCCCGCGCGGGGAGGTGTGGGTTTCGTCGACCTCGCGGGTGGGGTCAGAGACCCTTGACGCTGGCGACGACCTTGGTCAGCGACTCCTTGGCGTCGCCGAACAGCAGCGTCGTCTTGGGGTCGTAGAGCAGCTCGTTCTCGATGCCGGCGAAGCCCGGGCGCATCGAGCGCTTGAGGAAGACGACCTGCTGGGCCTGGGCGACCTCGAGGATCGGCATGCCGTAGATCGGGGCGCCCGGCGTCGTCTTGGCGGCCGGGTTGACCACGTCGTTGGCGCCGACGACCAGGGCGACGTCGGTGGTGGCGAACTGCGGGTTGACCTCGTCCATCTCCTTGAGCGCCTCGTAGGGCACGTTGGCCTCGGCGAGCAGGACGTTCATGTGGCCGGGCATCCGGCCGGCGACCGGGTGGATGCCGTAGAGGACCTCGACGCCGCGCGCCTCGAGCAGCTCGGCCAGCTCGCGGATCGTGTGCTGGGCCTGGGCGACCGCGAGGCCGTAGCCGGGGACGATGACGACCTTGCGCGCGTAGCCGAGCAGGATGGCGACGTCCTCCGGCGAGCCCGAGCGCACCGGCCGCTCCTCGCCCGGACCGGCGGGTCCGGCCGCCTTCTGGCGGAACGCGCCGAAGAGGATCGAGGCCAGGCTGCGGCCCATCGCCGCGGCCATCAGCCGGGTGAGGATGGTGCCGCTGGCGCCGACGAGCGTTCCGGCGACGAGGAGCAACACGTTGTCGAGGACGTAGCCGCTGGCCGCGACGGTCAGGCCGGTGAACGCGTTGAGCAGCGAGATGACGATCGGCACGTCGGCGCCGCCGACCGGCAGCACGAACAGCACGCCGACCAGCATCGACACCAGCGCGAGCGCGAGGACGAGCAGGCCGTTGACCTCGCCGTTCCGGACATCGACGACGATCGCGACGGCGAGCCCCACGGCGACGGCCAGGCTGCCGCCGAAGACGACCGGGCCGCCGGGGAAGGTGACCGGCCGGGTCGTCATGATCTCCTGCAGCTTGGCGAAGGTGACCACGGAGCCGGCGAAGGACACCGCACCGACGAGGACGGTGAACGCGCCCGCCGCCGCGGCGATGTATGTCGCGCCGGTCACCGGAGGGGCGAACGTCTCGGCGCGGGTCAGCTCCAGGCCGGCGACCAGCGCGGCCGCTGCGCCGCCGACGCCGTTGAACAGGGCGACCAGCTGCGGCATCTGGGTCATCGCCACCCGCCGCGCGGCGGGGACGCCGAGCGCGGTGCCGACGGCGATGGCCAGCAGGATGAGCAGCACGTGCTTGAGGTCGGTGGACAGGAACGCCACGAGCACCGCGAGCACCGCGCCGGCGGCGCCGATGAGGTTGCCGCGCCGGGCCGTGGCCGGGGAGGACAGGCCCTTCAGGGCGAGGATGAAGCAGACCGCGGCGACGAGGTAGCCCAGCGCGGTCCAGGTGGTGGGCAGCAGGCTCATCGACCGGCCTCCTGCGAGGCGGCGGGGCGCTGGCCGCGGCCCTTGAACATCTCCAGCATCCGGTCGGTGACCACGAAGCCGCCGACCATGTTGACCGTGGCGAGGACGACCGCGAGCAGCCCGAGGACCAGCCCGAGGGTGGAGGTCGTCTGCCCGGTGACGATGATCGCGCCGACGAGGATGACGCCGTGGATCGCGTTGGCACCGCTCATCAACGGCGTGTGCAGCGTCGTCGACACCTTGGAGACCACCTCGAAGCCGACGAACACCGCCAGCACGAAGATCGTCAGCAGGGTGATGCCGTCCATCAGTCCTCCAGGAGATCAGCGGTCGGGGCGTGGCGGACCACGCCGTCGTGCACGATGCACGCGCCGGCGAGCACCTCGTCGTCGAGGTCGAGCGTGAAGCCCTCCTCGGACAGGCCCAGGGCGAGCAGGTTGATGACGTTGCGGGCGTAGAGCCGGGAGGCGTCCACGGGCATCGCCGAGGCGGCGTCGGCCATGCCGTAGACCGTGACCCCTCCGACTTGGACCTCTTCCCCCGCAACGGATCCCTCGACGTTGCCGCCGCTCTCGGCGGCGAGGTCGACGACGACGGAACCGGCCGGCATACCGGCGAGCATGTCCTTGGTGACCAGCTGCGGCGCGGGCCGGCCCGGCACCGCGGCGGTGGTGATGACGACGTCGGACTTGCTGATGAAGGGCGTCAGCGCCTCCTGCTGGCGGCGGGCGCGGTCCTCGCTCAGCTCGCGGGCGTAGCCGCCGGCGCCCTCGACCACGTCGAGCCCGAGGTCGAGGAAGGTGGCGCCCATGGACTTCACCTCGTCGGCCGAGGACGGGCGCACGTCGTAGGCCTCGACCACGGCGCCGAGCCGCCGGGCGGTGGCGATGGCCTGCAGCCCGGCGACGCCGGCGCCGAGGACGAGCACCTTGGCCGGCGGGACGGTGCCCGCGGCGGTCATGAACAGCGGGAAGAACCGCGGCAGCCGCATGGCCGCCTCGAGCGCGCAGCGGTAGCCGGCGACCAGCGCCTGCGAGGTGAGCGCGTCCATGGACTGCGCGCGCGAGATGCGCGGCACGAGCTCCATGGCGAGTGCGCTGATCCCGTTGTCGCGCAACGCCTGTATGCCGGGCAGCTCGCCCGCGCCGGTCACGAACCCGACCGTGGTGCTCCCCCGCCTGAGGCGGGCGACCTGTTCGGGCAGGAGGGGACGGACGTGCGCGACGAGGTCGGCCTCGGCGAGGACGTCACCGTCGACCACCTCGGCACCGGCATCGCGGTAGGCCTCGTCGGTGGCGAGGGCGGCGGCGCCGGCCCCGGACTCGACGCGGACGGAGTGACCCTGCGCGGTCAGGGTTGCGACGGCGTCAGGAGTGAGGGCGACCCGGCGCTCTCCGCGCCGGGTCTCTGCAGGAACGGCCACCAACATGACCCGAACCTAGGGCCTGCGGGTGTCCACTGGGCAGACTTCCGGCTCACATTCTGGTCGTGAGTGCGGTCACGTCGGGGTGCCGCAGGGTGGCTGCGGGCCGCCGGGGGTGCCCTCAGACGAGGCCGAGGACGATCAGCGTCATCAGGGCGATGAGCACGACCGCGCCGAGGAAGAGGCTGGAACCGACGTCGCGCTGGACCTCGGCGTAGGGCACCGGGCGGTGCTCCGCGTCGTACGGGTAGGTGCGGGGCTGCTGGCGGCGAAGGACGCGGGTGGTCATGGCGTCTCCAGGTGGGGAGTCGGTGGCGCCGGCGCCGGGGTGCGGCGCGGTCGCCGTGGGGACGTGTCCAGAATAGATTCGCTACGTTGCGTATCGCAAATCCTTCTTCTGCCCCGACCCCTCCCGCCGAGAGGGACGTTCCTCTCGGCGAGGTGGGAGCTGGGCCGACAGCCCTACGCTTATTGCGAGGCAGTTGCAACAATGGCCCGCGGCTCCCTAGTCTCGGACCCATGACCCTCACCGCCGCGCCCCGGACCCAGACCGGCGACGCCGCACCGCGCGGCCGGTGGGGCCTGGGCCCGGCGGAGCGGCGCAGCCTCTGGGGCATGGCGAGCTTCATCGCCGCGCTG
>DASSPC010000093.1:0-7318 GCA_035699865.1 Oryzihumus sp.
CGACCGGCGCATCTTCCCGGCCGTCGACGTCAACCCGTCGGGCACGCGCCGCGAGGAGATCCTCATGTCGGCCGAGGAGCTCAAGATCGTCTGGAAGCTGCGCCGGGTGCTGTCCGCGCTCGACTCGCAGCAGGGGATCGAGCTGCTCATCGACCGCCTGAAGAAGACGCGCAGCAACGTCGAGTTCCTCATGCAGGTCCAGAAGACGTCCTCGATCCAGACCGACGACGACAACTGAGGTCACAGAACGCCCATTTCGGAGCCTGATCGGGAGAAATCCCGGTCAGGCTCCGATATTTTTGTCCCGCTGACGGGCGAGCAGGGGAGCGGTGAGGACATGTCGTCGGACGTGCGTGTGCTGGTGGCCGACGACGACCGGGACATCCGTGACCTCGTCGTCTTCAAGCTGAGCCAGGCGGGCTACGCCGTGGAGGCCGTCAGCGACGGTGCCGCCGCCCTCGCCGCGATCCAGGACAACCCCCCGGACCTGGCCGTCCTCGACGTGATGATGCCCGGGCTGTCCGGCATCGACGTGCTGCGCAAGGTCCGCCAGGACCCGGGCAGCGCCGACCTCGCCGTCATCCTGCTCACCGCGAAGTCCCGTGACGCCGACGTCGATGCCGGCTTCGCCACGGGCGCCAACGACTACGTCATCAAGCCGTTCAGCCCTCGCGAGCTGCTCCACCGGGTCAACGTCGTGCTGGCCCGGGTCAAGGCGTGATCACCCAGGGCCTCTTGATCGGTGTCAGCGTCGTCGTCGCCCTGACGGCGATCGGGCTGACCGTGCTCGTCGTCGCGGCCAAGCTGGTCCGGACCCACCGGGAGCGCGTCACCGAGGCTGCGCTGGCGCCGCACCGCCTGCCGCTGCTCATCCTCGGGTCGGGGGAGGACGACGACGGTGCAGCCATGGCCCACCTGCTCGCCGTCGACCACCAGGCCTGGCGCACCGTGGGTCCGGCAGTGACCGCGATGCTCGCCAAGGTCCGGGGCGAGCCCGTCGAGGACCTCGTCCTCGTGCTGCGCGAGCACGGCGACGTCGACCGCGCGCTGGCCGAGCTGCGGTCACGCTCGGTGGTCACCCGCGCCCGGGCCGCCTACCTGCTGGGCCTGGTCCGGGACCGGGCCCACGTGCCCCACCTGCTGCCCCTGCTGCGGGACCGGTCGGCCGAGGTGCGCCTGGTCGCGGTCCGCGCCCTGGGAGCCATCGGGGACCCGGTCGCCGCCGGGGACGTGCTGCGGGCGCTGCACAGCGTGCGCGGGCACGTCGGGGTCCCGGCCTTCCTCGCCGCGGAGGCCCTGCTGGCCATGGGCACCGGGGGAGCGGCGGCGCTGCGAGAGGGCCTCGACAGCGACGACCCGACCGTGCGCAACGCCGCCGCCCTCGTCGCCGGACGCGGCACCTTCGTCTCCAGCGCGCCCCGGCTGCGTGAGCTCGTCGACGCCGACCCCGACCCCGAGGTGCGCGCGACGTCAGCGGCAGCCCTCGGCTTCGTGGGCGGCGCCGACGACGTAGCGACCCTGGCGCGGCATACCGCCGAGGGGGAGCCGGTCGAGCTGCGGCGGACCTGCGCCGCAGCGCTCGGAGAGGTGGGGCACCCGCTGGCCGCGGACGCCCTGGCAGAGCTGCTCGCCGACCCGGACCGCCGCCTCGCCCAGATCGCCGCCGACGCGCTGGTCCAGCTCGGACCCACCGGTATCGCGCAGCTCACCGGGGTGCCGGACGGCACCGCGGCAGCCCCCGCCGCCAGAGGGGCGCTGCAGCTCGCCCGGCTGCGTGCGGGTGAGGGGGCGCTGGCATGAACCTCGACGCCGTCCTGGAGCCGACCCGCGGGGTCGTGACCTGGCTGCTGCACGCCTTCGAGGTGCCGGTCCTCGTCTACTTCCTCGTCATCAACACCTCCTACCTGCTGCTGATCCTCATGGCCGCGGGCGGGTTCGTGGCCCACCTGCGCCGGCTCGAGCACGCCGGGCGCGAGGAGACCGTGTCCAGCCAGCTCGCGCCGGGGGTGTCCCTGCTCGTCCCGGCCTACAACGAGGCGGCCGGGATCGTGCCGTCCGTGCAGGCGATGCTCGCGCTGCGCTACCCGCGGCACGAGATCGTCGTGATCGACGACGGCAGCACTGACGACACCTTCGAGCGGCTGCAGGAGGCCTTCGACCTCGTCCGGGTGGAGCGGGAGCTGCCGCAGGACGTGCCGGTCAAGGCCCGGGTCCTCGACGTCTGGGTGCCGCGCGACGGGCGCACCCGGCTCGTGGCCGTGCGCAAGGAGAACTCCGGCAAGACCGACGCCCTCAACGTCGGCATCAACGCCGCCTCCGAGCCGCTGGTGGCGATGGTCGACGCCGACTCGCTGCTGGACCCCGACGCCCTGCTGACCGTGGCCAAGCCCTTCGCCGACGACCCGATCCGCACGGTCGCCACCGGCGGCGTGGTGCGGGCCGCCAACGGCTGCACCGTCGTCGCCGGGCGCATCGTCGAGATCCGCACCCCGGAGCAGTGGTTGCCCCGGGTCCAGATCGTGGAGTACCTCCGGGCGTTCCTGCTCGGGCGCACCGGCTGGTCGCGCCTGGGAGCGCTGATCCTCATCAGCGGGGCCTTCGGGCTGTTCCGCCGCGACGTGCTGGTGGAGGTGCAGGGCCTCGACACCGACAGCATCGGCGAGGACTTCGAGCTCGTCATGCGGATCCACCGCTACATGCGCCGCAACAAGCGGGACTACCGGGTGGAGTTCGTCTCCGAGCCGGTCTCGTGGACCGAGGTGCCCGCGAGCCTGAAGGTGCTGCGTTCCCAGCGTCGCCGGTGGCACCGCGGCCTGTGGGAGGTGCTGTGGAAGTACCGCGGCATGGTGCTGAACCCGCGCTACGGCCGGATCGGCATGGTCGCCCTGCCGTGGTACTGGGTCTTCGAGCTGCTGGCGCCGGCCCTGGAGCTGGCCGGGGTCGTCCTGGTGCCGCTCGGGCTGGCCCTCGGCCTGGTCAACCTCCGGTTCGCCCTGCTGTTCGTCCTCGTCGCCTACGGCTACGCGATCGTGGTCACCCTCGCCGCGATGGCCGTCGAGGAGCTGTCCTTCCACAAGTACCCCCGCTGGCGCGACCTCGGCGCGACGCTCCTGGCGTCGGTGGCCGAGAACCTCGGCTACCGCCAGCTGACCGCGTGGTGGCGGGTCGAGGGCTGGTGGGCCGGCCTGCGCCGGGGCACGCACGTGTGGGGCACCATGACGCGCCAGGGCTTTGCCGGAGCGGACGGCGGGGAGCAGTGAACAGCCGCCGGCCGGTGGCCCAGCGCCTGCGGATGCTGGTGGCCATCCTGTGCGGGCTGATGCTCGTCATCGCCGGGGTCGCCTTCGCCGGCCTGCAGGAGGAGAACGGCTACGTCGACCGGCTCACGCTGTCCATCGGCCCGGCCCTGACCTCCAACGCCGACGCGCTCCAGGCGATGACCGACGCCGAGAGCGGCCTGCGGGGCTACGCCTCCAGCCGCGACCTGCGGTTCCTCGAGCCGTACTGGGGTGCCCACGAGCGGGCGGTGGCCGACATCGCCACGGTGCGGCACTCGCTGCAGCTCGACCGGGCAGGCGGGGACGACGAGCGCGACCTGCTCGCCCTGGTGGACCAGGAGGCCGGAGCCCTGGAGGCGTGGTGGTCCTATGCGGACCAGGCACGGCTGCGCGCCCAGCAGGGGCAGAACATCGACCTGCCCCACGGCAAGGACCTCTTCGACAGCTTCCGCGTGCCCAACGGGCAGATCAGCGACCTGGTCTCGAGCGAGTCGCTGGTCCTGCGCACCAGTGCCCGGGACCAGCTGACCCGCAACACGGCCGTGCTCGCCCTGATCACCGCCCTCGCGCTGGCCGTCGGGCTGCTCCTGGGCAACCGGGTCTCCCGCTCGGTGACCCGTCCCCTGCGCAACCTGCGCAGCGTCGTCCGCCGTCAGCGGGCCGGCGACCACGAGGCGCGGGCGCGGGAGGACCAGGGCGCGTTGGAGGTGCGCGAGCTGGCAGCCGACTTCAACGCCCTCATCGCCCAGAACGTCAGCCTGAGCCTGGCCCAGGCCGAGGCGCTGCTCATGCACGAGCTCACCCGTGAGGTCGCCCGCATCGTGCGGGCCGCGCCGTCCGCGGACGAGGCCATCGAGGCCACCTGCGCGGCCCTCGGCAAGGGCCTGGCCGTCGACCGGGTGCTGTTCCACATCATCGACAGCGACCGCGTGGTCCGGCACGGGCACCAGTGGCACCGCTCGGGGCTGGCGGACCTGCCCGACCTGCCCGAGGAGCTGCTGCACCACGAGGTGGAGCTGGCCCAGGAGATGTGGGGGTCTGCCAGCTCCTCGGCGCTGGCGGACTTCCTCGACCCCCGGGTCCAGGAGGTCGAACGGGCTCAGCTGTTCTCCCGGGCGACCGGTGCCCGCGCGGTGATCCTGGCCCCGGTCGGCCTGGGCGAGCGGGTGCTGGGCGTGATCGCCCTGATGATGCTCGACGGCCCGCGCCCCTGGTCCGCGCCCGAGGTCAACGCCGTGCAGCAGTCGGCCACCTTCGTGGCCCGCTCGATCGTCCAGGGTGAGTACGACGCCCACCAGGCCGAGCACGTGGAGCGCCTCGAGCGCCTCGACCAGCAGAAGACCGACTTCATGGCGACGGTCAGCCACGAGCTGCGCACCCCGCTGACCTCGATCGCCGGCTACCTCGAGCTGCTGCGCGACGGAGACGTGGGCTCCCTGTCCCCGCAGCAGGCCTCGATGCTCGACATCATCGAGCGCAACGCCGTCCGGCTGCGCGGCCTCATCGAGGACCTGCTGGTGCTCAACCGGATCGAGTCGACCGGCCTGCGCGCCGTCGTGCGCCCGGTGGGCGTCGGTGACCTCATCAAGCACGTGGGGGACTCCCTGGCCCCGATGGCCGACGCCGCAGGGGTCACGCTGCGGATCGACCCGGTGCCGCAGGAGGCGGTCATCTCCGCGGACAGCGCCCAGGTCGAGCGCGCGCTGGTCAACGTGGTCGCCAACGCGGTGAAGTTCACCCGCTCCGGCGGCGCCGTCAGCGTGTCGGTCGACCTGCCCGAGGCCGGAGACGACTGCGAGGACGCGACCCGCGTGGTCCGGATCCGCTGCCGCGACACCGGGATCGGCATCCCCGCGGACGACCTCGAACGCCTCTTCGTGCGCTTCTTCCGGGCCAGCAACGCCACGTCCCAGGCGATCCCGGGCACGGGCCTCGGCCTGGCCATCGTCAAGACCATCGTCGAGGGGCACGAGGGCACGCTGACGCTGAGCTCCACCGAGGGCGAGGGCACCGAGGTGGTCATCGAGCTGCCCCTCGCGAGGCTGCCCGAGCCGGTCTGAGCCCGGGAATGTCCCCGGCCCCGCGGGCGTTTTCGGCATACGTGCCTGATCTGGCACACTGATGTGTTGGCTACCGGTTCACGCCTGCCCACCCGAGGGCAGCGACCCGGTGCGCCCCCAACTCGAGGAGACACGTTGAAGAAGGACCTGCACCCCACCTACGTCGAGACCACGGTGACCTGCACCTGTGGCGCGACGTTCCAGACCCGCAGCACTGCCACCACCGGCCAGATCCACGCCGACGTGTGCTCGCAGTGCCACCCGTTCTACACGGGCAAGCAGAAGCTGCTCGACACCGGTGGTCGTGTGGCCCGCTTCGAGGCCCGCTACGGCAAGAAGGCCGCCAAGTAGCTCTCCCGCACGCCGGCCCCCCGACCTCCCGAGGTCGGGGGGCCGGCGTCGCTTTTTCCCCCGCCACGCCCACCCAGGAGTAGCCACCGATGCTGGAGTCCGCCGCCGCGCTCGTGCAGGAGCACGCCGACCTCGAGCGGCAGCTCGCCGACCCCTCGGTGCACACCGACCAGGACCTCGTCCGCAAGCTCAACAAGCGGTATGCCGCGCTGGCACCGACCGTGGCCGCCTACCACGCGTGGCACGCGGCCCGCGACGACGTGGCCGCCGCCCGCGAGCTGGCGGTCGAGGACGAGGCCTTCCGCGCCGAGCTGCCCTCCCTGGAGGAGGTCGAGCGGGCCGCGGAGGACAAGCTGCGCCGGCTGCTCGTCCCGCGCGACCCCGACGACGACCGTGACGTCATCCTCGAGGTGAAGGCGGGCGAGGGTGGTGAGGAGTCCGCGCTGTTCGCCGGCGACCTGGTGCGGATGTACCTGCGCTACGCGGAGCGGCGCGGGTGGAAGACCGAGGTCATCGACGCGACGGAGTCCGACCTCGGCGGCTACAAGGACATCCGCATCGCGGTGAAGGCCAAGGGCACCCCCGAGCCGGGCGACGCGCCGTGGGCCCGGCTGAAGTACGAAGGTGGCGTCCACCGGGTGCAGCGGGTGCCGGTCACCGAGTCGCAGGGCCGCATCCACACCTCGGCGGCAGGCGTCCTCGTGATGCCCGAGGCCGACGAGGTCGAGGTCACCATCGACCCGAACGACCTCAAGATCGACGTCTACCGCTCCTCGGGCCCGGGCGGGCAGAGCGTCAACACCACCGACTCGGCGGTGCGGATCACCCACCTGCCGACGGGGGTGGTCGTGTCCTGCCAGAACGAGAAGTCCCAGCTGCAGAACAAGGAGTCGGCGATGCGCGTGCTGCGCGCCCGGCTGCACCAGCTCGCGCAGGACGCCGCCGACGAGGCCGCGTCCGCGGCACGCCGGTCGCAGATCCGCACGGTGGACCGCTCCGAGCGGATCCGGACCTACAACTTCCCGGAGAACCGCATCTCCGACCACCGCACCGGCTACAAGGCCTACAACCTGGACACCGTCCTCGATGGTGACCTGGACCCGATGGTGCAGTCGGCCGTCGACGCCGACGAGGCGGCGCGGATGGCCGCCGTCGCCGAGGGCCCGGGCAGCGCGTGAGCCGGGACCTGCGCGCCGCGGTCCGCGAGGCCTCCCGCCGGCTGGCCGGCGCGGGGGTCGGCAGTGCCGACGTCGACGCCGTCGCGCTCGCGGCCCACGCCCTGGGGACCACCCCGGCCGAGGTGCAGCGGCTCATGGTGCTCGGCGCCCCGGAGCCGGAGGGCCTGGGCGACCTGGTCGAGGAGCGGGCCCGACGGGTGCCACTGCAGCACCTGACCGGCCGTGCGGGGTTCCGCCGCCTGGAGCTGTCCGTCGGACCAGGGGTCTTCGTGCCCCGGCCCGAGACGGAGGTGGTCGCCGGGCTGGCGATCCGGGCGTGCGAAGGTCAGGACGCCCCCGTCGTCGTCGACCTGTGCACCGGTTCGGGGGCGATCGCGCTCAGCGTCAAGGACGAGGTCCCGGCGGCGCGGGTCCACGCGGTCGAGCTGTCCGGGCTGGCCGTGGCCTGGGC
>DASSPC010000094.1:0-19478 GCA_035699865.1 Oryzihumus sp.
AGCCGCTGACCGCGGAGGAGCGCCGGGCCCGCTCCGGCCTGCTCAGCCGCCAGGTCACCCTGCGCTGAGGCAGCCGGTGACCACACCCGCCCCGCAGCCGGCACCCGTCGGGGTCGCCGCCGTCATCCCCGCCAAGGACGAGGCCGAGCGGATCGCCGCGACCATCGCGGCGGTGCAGGCGATCCCCGGCGTCGACCTCGTCGTGGTCGTCGACGACGGCAGTGCCGACGCCACCGCCGAGATCGCCCGCGAGGCGGGAGCGGTGGTGGAGCGGCACCCGCGCAACCGGGGCAAGGCGGCCGCCATGACCACCGGTGCGGCGCGGGTGGCCCGGGAGGACGACGGGACCGCACGGCCGCTGCTCTTCGTGGACGCCGACCTCGAGGCCAGCGCCGCGAACCTGGGCGCCCTCGTGCCCCCGGTCACCGCGGGCGAGGCCGACATGACCATCGCGATCCTGCCTCCGCAGAAGCAGGCCGGCGGGGGACACGGCTTCGTGGTCCGCCTGGCGCGCAAGGGGATCCACGCCCTGACCGGCTGGCAGGCCACCCAGCCCCTGTCCGGCATGCGGTGCCTGTCCCGGACCGCCTTCGAGGCAGCCACCCCGCTGGCCAGGGGCTGGGGCGTCGAGGTCGGGCTGACCGTCGACGTCCTCGCCCGCGGCCTGCGGGTGCGCGAGGTGCCCTGCGAGCTGCACCACCGGGTCAGCGGCCGCGACTGGAGGGGGCAGCTGCACCGGGCCCGGCAGTATCGCGACGTGTGGCTCGCGCTCGCCGCGCGCCGGTTGCGCCGTGCCCGCCGCTGAGCAGCAGCTCCCAGCCACCCGGGGCCAGCAGCTGCTGCTGATCGCCTCGGGTGCCGGCCTGCTGCTCGTCGGCGCCGCCGGGCCGTCCGCGGCGCGCCCCGGGCTCGGCCCGCGCGGCTGGGCGCCGGGCGAGCTGCCGCTGCACCTGACCTCGGCGACGGTCACCGCGACCCTGTGGGCGGCATACCTGCTCGGGGCCCTGGCGGTCGCGCTCGGGCTGTGGCGGCGCACCGCCCCGCGGCTGGGCTGGCCCCTGGTGCTGGGGCTCGGCGGGCTCGCGCTGCTCACGGCGCCGTTCGGCTCGGCCGACCACACCAACTACGCCGCCTACGGGCGGATCGCCGCCCAGGGCGGAGACCCCTACGTCGTGCCGCCGGTGACGTGGGCCGGGGGCCACGACCCGGTCGCCGGCGCGGTCGAGCCCCCGTGGACGCACACGCCGAGCATCTACGGCCCCGCCGCCACGGCGCTGCAGGCCCTCGCCTCGCTCGTCGGCGGCGCCAACCTGCGCCAGACGGTCTGGGTGTGGCAGGTCATCGTCGTGCTGTCCTGGCTGGCCGTGCGCTGGCTGCTGCTGCGGGCCGGCACCGGGTCGCGCTGGAAGGGCCGGGTCGACCTGCTGTGGACGGCGAACCCGGTGGTGTTCGGCGTGGTCGTGCTCGGCGCCCACGTCGACGTCGTCGCCACCGCCCTGGCCCTGGCGGCGGTGCTGCTCGCGGCCCGGCACCCCGGCCTCGCCGGGCTGGTGCTCGGGCTGTCCGTGAGCACCAAGGTCACCGACGCCGTCGTGGGCGTGGCCCTGCTGTGGTCGTGGCGGGCGCTGGCCCGCGCCGAGCTGGTCCGCCGGGCGCTGCTGGCCCTCGCCGGGTTCCTGGTGGTCGCCGTGCCGCTGCACCTGTGGGCCGGCCCGCACGTGTTCTCCCAGCTGGAGAAGGCGCGCCGGTCGGTCTCGTTCGCGACGCCGTGGCGTCCGGTGCTGGAGTGGCTGACCGGGCCGCTGGGCGGGGGCCCCGCCCGGACCGTGGTCACGACCGCGGCCGTCGTGGTGGTCCTCGCGCTGGTGCTGCTGCTCGCCGTGCTCGTGCGCGCCGCCGGGCAGGCGCCGGGGGCCGCCGACGCGATGACCACCTCGGCGCTGCTGGCGGCCCTGGTGACCGGCACGGCATACGTCCTGGGCGCGCCCTACTCCCTGCCCTGGTACGACGCCCTCACCTGGGCGACGCTGCCGGCGCTCGCCGCCAGCGTGCTCGACGGGATTCTCCTGGCGCGCCTGCTCGTGCTCGTGCTGGCCTACGTGCCCGGGAGGGTCGTGGCCATGTCGGCCGCGGTCGAGTCGTTCAGCCTCGGCGTGAGGAGGAACCTCGCCCCGTACGCCGGGATCCTCGTGTGGCTTCTCCTTGCTGGCGCCGCTGTGCGCGCGTGGCGTAGTGGGGCGGGTCGGCCCGGTCGACCGGGGCGGCCACCGGGCCCGCAGCCTCCGGGGCCGGCGTCGCCACCGCCACCGCAGCAGCCGGTGCGGCAGGGCTGACCGGGCTGCGCCGTCCGCCCCGGCGGCGGCTGCGGGAGGCGCCGCGCTCGTCGTCCTCGAGCGCCTGCACGCTCACCGCGATCACCAGCGGGATGGCCAGGGTCGCGGACACGGCGGGGATCGCGGTGCCGGAGTCGTTCATGGCGAAGCCGATCACCAGCGTGATGAGCAGCGCGATCAGGCCGGGCCGCAACAACGGTGCCCGCTCGTAGGACCGCTGCAGCGCCCGCGAGCCCCACGAGGTCGGCCGGGCGAGGATGTAGACCATGAACACCAGCCCGACCGGGACCAGCAGGGTCAGGCTGCTGCCGGTGAGGATGCTGAAGTTCTGCTGCGCCTTGCGCAACACGATGTCGGTCGCGCCGCCGTCGATCGCGGTCTGCACGAACCGGCCCAGGTGTGAGCGGGAGTCCGGCGGGCGCAGCCAGTCCAGGAAGCCCACGACGACGAGGAACAGGGCGGTGCCGCCGAGGACCATGGCGGCCCGGCGCCAGGTGAGCTTGATGCCCAGGACCGCGAGGATGAGGTAGGCCAGCCCCGGCAGCAGCGCCGGCGGTCCGCCGAAGTCGCTGCCCCAGGAGGGCGACCCGTCGACGACGACGCCGAACAGCCCGACCACGCCGACGCCGATGGCGGCCACCACCGGGCTGTGGTTCCGGCTCAGCCGGTCGGCGACCGCGACGGCCAGCAGCAGCGTGGCCGTCGCGAACAGCGCGAACGTCACGTTGCCCATGCCGTAGAACCGGCCACCGACGACCGGCTGGAGCCCCATGAGGGAGGACAGCTGCAGCCGCGAGCCGGTCATGACGTCGGCGGCGAGCACGGCCATGGTGACCACCGAGATGACCACGAGGGGACCGAACAGCGAGCGGCGCCACGGCCCGTTCATCGCCACGGCCGAGATGATCGCCACGAAGACGCCGACCGAGGCCACCACCGCCACCATCGGCCACGGGAAGCGCCACCACGGGAAGAGGTTGGCCAGGAACGTCGAGACGGGCACGGTCGCCGCGATGAGGGCCACCCGGCGCACCACGCGCAGCAGCTGCAGGCGGGTCTGCTCCGAGCCCCACCGCCGCCGCCACACCACGGCCACGAACAGGTAGATCGCCAGCTGGGAGTAGACCAGCCCGGTGAAGAACGGCGGGACCAGCGAGTGCACCTCATGGGAGGACAGGTCGTAGTCGACGAAGGCCTGCAGGCGCTGGTGCGCGGAGTCCTCGGAGTTGTTCGCCGCCGGGTCGTTGCGCAGCGGCGTGCCACCGAGGCTGCTCGGGATGGGGGCGCCGATGTGGCTGAGCACGGTGGGCGCGATGTCGGGGAGCTGGACCAGGCCCGGCTGGCGGGTGGAGGAGGAGTACAGCGTGCCCGCGCCGAAGTGCGGACCCTTGGCCGCGATCAGCCGCAGCCGCTCGGTCTGCCCGGCGTCGGCGAGGCTGACCAGCAGGAGGTCCGCGCCGGCGGGCGCCTGCTGGACCACCTGCTCGATCCGGTTGTCGACCTGGCGGGCCTGCTGGGCGCGGCTGGCCCGGGGCACCGGCTTCTCGGCCGGGTCGACGTCCGCCGGGTCGCGCACGACGCCGACGTCCACGAGGGTCAGCGGGCAGGCCACCAGGGCGCTGGTGAGCTGGTCACCGAACGGGACGTAGTGGGCGACGGTCCCGTTGGAGCGTGCCGCGCCGAGAGCGGCGCCGGGGCCCACCGCCTGCACGCAGCTGCCCCCGCTGGCCGCCTGGTCGCCGAGCAGGCCGAGGTGGGCGTCGAAGTTCTTGTCGGCCGCCGCCTTGAGCCAGGTGTCCCAGTGCGGCACCTTCCCGTCGCCGCCCGGCCCCTGGTCGATCGTCCGGCACGGCGGCTTGCTGTTGCTGCCCTGGTCGACGTCCCCGGCCCGTTCGCCGGCGCCGAGCGTCAGCCAGCCGTCCACCGGGCAGGTGTTCGTGTGCACCGAGCGCACGGTGAGGGAGGCCGCGCCGCCGTCGCGCAGGAACGACCACATCGCGGGCGTGTCCTTCTGGGACACGTCGCTCCACGTCAGGCCACCCGTGCCGATCACGATGATCGGGCCGGTCTCCGAGCTCTGTGCGGGTGAGCTCGAGGTGGGCCGTGCCTCGGCGGAGGCGTTGGCCGGAGACCCCGACGCGATGAACCGACCGGCGAGTGCGCCGAGCACCATCAGGACCGCGAGCACGGCGATGAGGGGACGTCGGTTCACGAGGACAGGCTACGGCCCCTGCCCGGGCGCCGGTCCCGGGCAGTCGCGCCCCGCGCAGGCGGACCCGCCACAATGGCGCGGTGACCGTTCAGCGCCCCGCCCCCCGCTCGTCCGCGACCGGGCGGATGTGGCTGCTCGCGGTCCTGGTGATCATCGTCGGCTCCAGCCCGGTGTGGCTGCGCTACCTCGTGTTCTGGCCGCTGGACCAGTGGCAGGTCGACGTCGAGGTCTACCGCGAGGCCGGGGTGTCCATCCTCACGGGCCGTCCCATCTACGAGGCGATGACCGAGTCACCGCAGCTGCTGCCGTTCACCTACCCGCCGTTCGCGGCGCTGTGGGCGCTGCCGCTGGCCCTCATCCCGTTCGGGGCGGTCGGCTGGCTGTGGACCGCGCTGCAGCTCGCGGCCACCACCGCGATCGTCTGGTATGCCGGGTGGCGGCTGATCCACCGGGCCGGCCCCCGCGCGCCGCTGGTCCTTGCGCTGCTCGTCGTGCCGATGACCTGGCTGCACCCCGTCGCCGACGGCATCCGCTTCGGCCAGGTCAACGCGTTCATGGTGCTGGCCTGCCTGATGGACCTGCGCCGTCCCCGGCCCGGCCTGCTGCGCCGCATCCCGCCGGGCGTCCTCGTCGGCCTCGCCATGTCGATCAAGCTGACCCCGGGCGTCTTCGTCGTGCACTACCTGGTCAACAAGCGCTGGCGGGAGGCTGCGTGGGCGGTCGGCACCGCGGTGGGCGTCACGGTCGGCACGTGGCTGCTCATGCCGGAGGCGTCGTTCGCCTTCTGGGGCGGTGCCCTGCAGGACCCCAGCCGGCTCGGGCCCAACTCGGGCACGTCCAACCAGTCGCTGCGCGGGTTCCTCCTGCGGGTCGGCCCGCAGGGCCTGACCGGCACGGTGATCTGGCTGGTGTGCGTTGCCGTGGTCGGCGTCATCGGCTTCGCCCTGGCCCGGCGGGCCTACCGGCAGCACGACTCCATCGCCGAGGTCGCGGTCGTCGGGCTGATGGCCGTGCTGCTCTCGCCGGTGGCGTGGATCCACCACCTGCACTGGGTGGTCGTCGTCATCTTCGCCATCCTCGGCGCGGACCCGCTGCGCGACCGGCGCCGGCTGGTGGCGGCGGCGGTCGTCACGGCGTGGTTCCTGTGCCGGATGCCGTGGTGGGGGATCACCTGGCTCAACGACCGGGTGGGCCCGGTGTTCTTCGGCCGGCTGCTGCAGAACGCCGACACCGCCGGTGCCCTCATCGCGCTGGCCATGCTGGCGTGGACGTTGCAGACCCGCGACGACCACGACCCCGGCACCCCATCCGGGGCCGGTGTGCTCACCTCAGACCGCTCCGACGCCCCGGTGGGGGCCCCGGCAGCGGCCCTGGGTGAGCAGAGCCGCCTGGGCTGAGCACGGACTCAGGCGACGAGGTCCACGCCGGCGACCTGCAGGGCCGTCAGCCCGGCCATCAGCAGGCACAGCCCGGCACCGACCCGGTGCAGGGTGCCGAGCCGGATCCGCTTGAGCAGGGTCCGGCCGAGCACCGCGCCGAGCGCGGACACCGTGGCCAGGGCCAGGAAGGCGCCGATGCCGACGGGCACCGGGGCGTTGTAGCGCACCACGAGGCCGGCGGTCAGCAGCTGGCTCAGGTCGCCCCACTCGGCGACGAACAGCACGAGGAAGCTGGCCCCCACCGCGCGCCAGCCGTGCACGCCCGCGCGGGCCTTGGCGGCGAACTCGTGCTCGGTCTCGGCCTCCTCCGCCTCGGCGTGGGCGGCCCCGCGCCACAGGATGATGGCGCCGACGAGGAACAGCAGGCCGGCCACGACCTCCACCGGCGTGCGCGGCAGGCGCGCGAGCAGGCCGCCGAGGGTGCAGGCGACGATGGTCTGCACGAAGAACGCCGCGGTGACCCCGACCCAGACCGCCAGCGGCTTGTAGCGCGTGGCCAGCACGAGCGTGGCGATGAACGTCTTGTCCGGCAGCTCGATCGGGAAGATCAGCACGAAGGCGGTGGCGGCGATGGCGAGGGCACTCATGGTGCTGCCGACCCTAATCGGTCGCTCCGTGGGACGTCCGGGCACGCACGCCGACCGGGCAATACGCTGCCGGGCGTGAGCATGCGATACGGCTACTTCGGCCCCGCCGGGACGTTCACCGAGATGGCCCTGCTGCGCCTGCCCGGCGTCGAGGACGTCGAGCGGGTGCCGATCGCCTCGGTCGAGGCGGCGCTGGAGGCGGTGCGCGACGGGTCGGTGGACGCGGCGGTCGTGCCGATCGAGAACTCCGTCGAGGGCGGAGTCAGCGCCACCCTCGACGCGCTGTCCTCCGGGGCCGACCTGGTCGTGGTCCACGAGGTGCTCGTGCCGATCACCTTCGTCCTGGCCGCCCGCGCCGGCACCACGCTGGCGGACATCCGCGGTGTCGGCAGCCACCCCCACGCCTGGGCCCAGGTCCGCCACTGGATGGGCGCCCGGCTGCCGGAGGCGACCTACGTGCCCTGCCTGTCCACCGCGGCGGCCGCGGCCGGGCTGGCCGGTGACGACACGGCATACGAGGCGGCGGTCTGCGCGCCGGTCGCGGCGCAGGCGCACGGGCTGCAGGTGCTGGCCGAGGACATCGGCGACAACCGGAACGCGGTCACCCGGTTCGTGCTGGTCGCCCGACCCGGCCGGCTGCCGGAGCCGACCGGGTCGGACAAGACCTCGGTGGTGCTGTTCCAGGCCGACGACCACCCCGGTGGCCTGTTGGAGCTGCTGGAGCAGTTCGCTGCGCGCGGGATCAACCTGACCCGGCTGGAGTCGCGCCCCACCGGCGACGCGCTGGGTCGCTACTGCTTCTCCATCGACTTCGAGGGCCACGTCAACGACGAGCGGGTCGGGGAGACGCTGATGGGGCTGCGCCGGGTGTGCGCCGACGTGCGCTTCCTCGGATCCTACCCGCGCGCGGACGGGGCGGTCGTCGAGGTCCGGCCGGGCACCAGCGACACGGACTTCACCGCGGCGCGCGCCTGGCTGCGTGGCCTGCGCAACGCCTGAGGCTCAGCGGGTCAGGTGGGCGCGCAGCCCGCGCTCGCCGCCGCGCATCATCGCGGCGTGGTTGGCCCGCAGCACCGGTCGCAGCAGGAAGGACACCCGTTGCAGCACCGGGGCGTGCAGCTCCACCTCCTGCCGGTATGCCGCGTGCGTGCCTCCCGGCCGCGGGCTCAGCTCCCAGCTGGACCAGCCGTGCAGGTGGCCGCGGACCGCGGCGCGCAGCCGCAGTGCCGACTCGTCCTCCACCTCGCGGCGCAGGTGCAGGTGCAGCGTCCACGGCAGCACGCTGCGGATCTGCACGTCACCGGACTCGTCGTCCAGCCGGGTGATCCGCCGCACCTGCGGCCACCACCGGTCGTAGCGCTCGATGTCCGCGAGCACGGCGTAGACCCGCTCGGGCTCCGCGGGCAGCCGCCACGTCGTGGCGAAGCGGTAGACCGGTGGGGCCACGGCCGGTCAGACCGGCGCGTTGCGGCCGCCGTCAGCCTCGCGGATGCACCAGCGGGCGAGCAGGGCGCACACGATGCCGTTGGCGAAGCCGACGAGGACGTCGCTGACGTGGTGCATGCCGCGGTAGAGGCGGGCGTAGGCCACGAGGAGCGGGATGAGCGCGAAGACGGTGACGAGGGTGTTGCGCAGCCAGACCCGCTCGATCCGGGAGGCGAAGAAGATCAGGGAGAGGTACAGCGCGGTCGAGGCGCCCACGTGGCCGCTGGGGTAGCTCGAGGTCGGGGGGGCGGGGTCGAGGTGCTGCACCGTGGGGCGGTCACGGCCGACGACGAGGGTGGCGCCGACGAACGTCGAGGCCTGGAGGGCGATCGCGACCGCCGGGATGATCGCCAGCCACCAGCGCCGGGTCAGGACCAGCAGCACGATGCAGGCGACGACGCAGACGCCGATGACGATCTCGGTGTTGCCGATGTGCGACCAGACCGCGGTGACCGAGTTCATCGTGGCGGTGCGGCCCCTGGCCAGCGCCTTGTTGACCGAGTTCTCGTTGTCCTCGATCGACTTCAGCGGTCCGGCCAGCAGCAGCCCGATCCCGCAGATGACCGCCCAGACGAGGATGCCCGGCAGCACGACCCGCAGCAGCAGGCTCTTGGCCACGGCCCCGGCGCCGGGGCGCTCCCGTTCGGTGGGCGGGGACCAGCGGGTGAGGACGGTCATGGTGCGGACCTTTCGATCGAGGGGGTGGCCTCGCGGGCAACCGGGCGCGGGCCCCGGTACCCGGCCCACGACGCGGCGACGAGGGCCAGCGCAAGGATGACACCACCGACGACGTCGGAAGGAAAGTGCACGCCCAGGAAGACCCGGTCCAGGCAGGTCACGACGACCACCAGCGACCCGACGGTCAGCAGGGTCGCCTTCACGGCGCGGTGCGCCAGCGGCCAGACCGCGACCGTGACGACCGTCAGGGCCAGTGCCGCGTTGAACGCGTGCCCCGAGGGGAAGCTGTATCCCGGGGAGTGCGACACGGGGTCGCTCACCACCGGGCGGGCCCGCTGCACGACCAGCTTGACGAGGAAGCCCAGGAACCAGCCGACGAGCATGGTCGCGACGGCCCACAGCGCCCGTGAGCGCAGGCCGCGTGCCCAGACCCAGGCGCACGTGGCGAACGCGACGAGGTAGACCCAGACCGGTTGCATCACCGCCTGCACCACGAGCAGCGCCTGGAGCAGGGCGGGGTGCGCGCGGGTGACGTCGGTGGCCGCGCGGATCACGGCGTCGTCCGCGTGGATGAGCGGCTGGAACCGCTCCCGCACCAGGACGGCGACCACGACGACCGGCACGAGCGCGAGGACCCCGACCAGCAGCCCCCGCCCGACCCGGCGCAGCACGTCAGACCCGGACGACGAGGGCGCCGGGCTCCACGCGGATGCCCAGCGCGAGGGCCTTGCCGATGGTGTCGCCGTCGAGCTGGACCTCCTCGGGGCGGTCGCTGCGGATGGACAGCTCCCGGCCGCGCAGGTGGTCGACCCGCTCGTGACCCTTGCGGGTCTTGGTCAGCACCCGGGCCGCGACGGCCAGCCAGCCGACGATGCCCTTGGGGGAGAGGGTGACCGCGTCGAGCCAGCCGTCGTCCACCTCGGCCTTGGGCATGAGCACCAGGCCGCCGGTGAGCTTGCCGCAGTTGCCGACCACGACGGTGCGCACCCGGCGGGAGATCTCCTGCTCGTCATCGACCTTGATGCGGACCTTGAACTGGGCGCCGCGCAGGTTGCGCACCCCGGCGACGCCGTAGGCCAGCCAGCCCACCCGAGCCTTGAGCGCCTCGGGGGCGCCGGCCATGATCGCGGCGTCGAAGCCCAGGCCGGCCATGACGAGGAAGACGTGCTCGGCGGGGCGCTCGTGCTCCCCGGAGGCGTCGACCCGGATCCGGCCGACGTCGACCCGCTTGTTCTGCCCGGTCAGGGCCACCTTCAGCGCCTCGGACACGTCGTCGACGGGCAGGTCGAGGTTGCGGGCGAGCAGGTTGCCGGTGCCGCCGGGCAGCAGGCCCAGCGGGGTCTCGGTGCCGACCAGGACGCTGGCCACAGCGCGGACCGTGCCGTCGCCGCCGAGCGGGCAGACGACGGTCACGCCCTCCTCGAGCGCCTGCCGGGTCTGGCCCTCGCCGGTGTCCTCGGCCGTGGTCTCGATGAACAGCGGCTCGGCCCACCCGGCGTCGGCGCAGCCCTTGGCGATCTTGCGCCGGACCGCCGACTGGTCCTCGAACTTGGTCGGGTTGATGATGATCGCAGCGCGACGGGGCTTGTCCTCGGCCACGGCAGCTCCTTCCGGTCGGAAGTGCTGCCGGTGGGGGCGACGCCGCGCGAAGCGACGGGTCGCCTGCAACGCCTGGTCCACGCGGGCGCGAGCGCCACGGCTCGAGGCAGCCGTGACGGCCCCCGCGAGCAGCAGGACGAGGAGGATGGCCAGCACGGCGATCCACCCGGCGTTGTCTTTCAGCACAGCGCGGACGTTACCCGAAAGTAGGCTGCGCCCCATGGCCCGTCCCACGGCACCGACCCCGCCGCCACCCGACGACAAGGACTGGACCTGGGTGCTGCACGAGCCGTGCCCGGACTGCGGCTTCGACGCCGCCCACGTGGCCGGGACGCAGGTGCCCGACATCGTCCGCGACAGTGCTGCGCGGTGGGCGGCCGTGCTGGCCCGCCCGGACGTCCGGCTGCGCCCGGAGCCCCACGTGTGGTCGCCGCTGGAGTACGCCTGCCACGTCCGCGACGTGTGCCGGGTCTTCGCCGAGCGGGTCCACCTCATGCTCACCACCGACCACCCGCACTTCGCCAACTGGGACCAGGACGCCACCGCGCTGGCCGAGCGCTACTGGGAGCAGGACCCCGCCGTGGTGTCCGCCGAGCTCACCGGCGCCGCCGAGCTGGCCGCCGCCCGGTTCGACGCGGTCACCGAGGAGGAGTGGGACCGGACCGGCCTGCGCAGCAACGGTTCCGCCTTCACCGTCGAGACGCTCGGGCAGTACTTCGCCCACGACCTGGTGCACCACGGCCACGACGTGGGTGCGTGAGCCGGCCACGCGGCATATCCCTGCAGTTGGCAAACGGTTCGGAGTCGCGCAACGCGCGCCGATAGGCTCGGGCCCGTGATCGACATCCGACTTCTGCGTGAGGACCCTGAGGCGGTGCGCGCCTCGCAGCGCGCGCGTGGCGAGGACGAGGGGATCGTCGACGCGATCCTGTCCGCGGACGAGCGGCGACGGTCGTCCCTGACCGAGTTCGAGCAGCTGCGCGCGGAGCAGAAGTCGTTCGGCAAGAAGGTGGCCGCCGCCAAGGGCGAGGAGAAGACCGCCCTGGTCGCCGAGGCGAAGAAGACCTCCGACCGGGTCAAGGAGCTGCAGGCGGCCGCCGACGAGGCCGAGGCCGAGCTCAACGCGCTGGTGCGCCGGGTGCCCAACGTCGTCATCGAGGGCATCCCCAGCGGCGGTGAGGACGACTACACCGTGCTCGAGACCCACGGCACGGCACGGGACTTCTCCGCCGAGGGCTTCGAGCCGCGGGACCACCTCGAGCTCGCCGAGGGCCTGGGCGCCCTCGACATGGAGCGCGGCGCCAAGGTCGGGGGGTCGCGCTTCTACTTCCTCACCGGGGTCGGTGCCCGGCTCGAGCTGGCGCTGCTCAACATGGCGGTCGCCCAGGCGGTCGAGCACGGGTTCACCCCGATGATCACGCCCACCCTCGTCAAGAACGACGTCATGGCCGGCGCCGGCTTCCTCGACGCCCACGCCGACGAGGTCTACCGCCTCGAGGCCGACGACCTCTACCTCACCGGCACCTCCGAGGTCGCCCTCGCCGGCTACCACGCCGACGAGATCCTCGACCTGTCCAGTGGTCCCAAGCGGTATGCCGGGTGGTCCACCTGCTACCGCCGCGAGGCCGGGTCCTACGGCAAGGACACCCGCGGCATCATCCGGGTGCACCAGTTCCAGAAGGTCGAGATGTTCAGCTACTGCCGGCCCGAGGACGCCGAGGCCGAGCACGAGCGGCTGCTGGACTGGGAGCGCGAGATGCTCGCCAAGATCGAGGTGCCCTACCGGATCATCGACACCGCTGCCGGTGACCTCGGCGGCCCCGCGGCGCGCAAGTTCGACTGCGAGGCGTGGGTGCCGACGCAGGGCCGCTACCGCGAGCTGTCCTCGACGAGCAACTGCACGACGTACCAGGCGCGCCGGCTCAACGTGCGCGAGCGCTCCGAGTCGGGCGCGACGCGCATCGTGGCCACGCTCAACGGCACCCTGGCCACGACCCGCTGGCTGGTGGCGATCCTGGAGAACCACCAGCAGGCCGACGGCTCGGTCGTCGTGCCGCAGGCGCTGCGGCCGTTCCTCGGGCTCGACGTCCTGACCCCGCAGGGCTGAGGCGGGGCATGGCCGAGCGCCTGGTCGCCCTCGACCTGGACGGCACCACCGTCAACCACGCCGGGGAGCTCTCGCCCGTCGTGCGGGACGCGGTGCGCGCGGTCGCCGACGCCGGGGTGCACGTCGTCATCGCGACCGGCCGCTCGACGGTGGCCGCGATGCCGGTGATCGACGCGCTCGGCCTGTCCCACGGGTTCGCCGTCTGCTCCAACGGCGCGGTGACCCTCGAGCTCGACCCGTCCGAGAACGGCGGCTACCGCTTCCTCGACGTCGTCACCTTCGACCCGGCGCCGGCGCTGAACCTGCTGCGCGAGCGGATCCCCGACGCCGCGGTCGCGGTCGAGGAGCTGGGCGTCGGCTTCAAGCTGAGCAAGCCGTTCCCCGACGGCGAGCTGGTCGGGCAGCTTCGCGTCGTGGAGTGGGAGGAGCTGGTCTCCGCGCCCGCCACCCGTGTCACGCTGCGCAGCCCGGAGGCCACGGCCGAGGAGTTCATGCGCCTGGTCGGCGAGGCCGGCCTGCACGAGGTGTCCTACGCCGTGGGCTGGACCGCGTGGCTGGACATCAACCCCGAGGGCGTGACCAAGGGCTCGGCGCTGGAGCAGGTGCGCCGTCACCTGTCGGTCGAGCCGGCCCACACGGTGGCGGTGGGCGACCAGCGCAACGACCTCGAGATGCTGCACTGGGCCGCCCGGGGCGTGGCGATGGGCAACGCCCCCGACGAGGTCAAGGCGGCGGCCGACGAGGTCACCGGCCACGTCGACGACGACGGTCTCGTGCCGGTCCTGCGCTCGCTGCTCGACTGACGGTGCAGGCTCACAGACGGGACAGCGACTCGCGCAGGCCCTTCTCCGCGTCGTCGCCGAGCTTCTTCAGGGCGCCCATGAACAACGGCATGAGGAACTTGACCATGCCCTGGAACTCGAAGTCGGCGGTGTAGAGCACGTCGCTGCCCGAGCCGTTGGGGCTGACCTCGATCGTGTCCGTGGCGGTGACCGTCTTGTTCTGGCCGCGCAGCTGCACCCGGCGGCCGGGGTCGACGTCCAGGACGGTGTAGGTCAGCTCGGTCTGGCGGCCGAGGAACGTCGAGGTGTTGAGGTAGACGGTGCCGACCCCGCCGTCGCCGCTGGTGCGCACGCACCGCACCGTGCCCGGGTCCCACTCCTGCGTCGTCGTGAAGTCGGACAGGTAGGCGAAGACCTTCTCCGGTGAGGCGTCCACCGTCACGCTGCGCTGCAGTCTCATGGCCCCATCCTCACCCGGCACACCTCCTGCGGCACCTCCTCATGCAGGTCCGGTGGCCAGCGCGGCCAGCTTGGCCGGGTTGCGGACGGCGTGCAGGGCGGTGATGCCCTGCGCCTCGACGGTGAGGAACGTGACCGTGTCGAGCGCGTCGTCGACCCACGAGAGGATCGCCAGGTCGCCGTTGACCCAGCCGAGCTCGGCGCGCAGCTCCCCCTCGTAGTCCGGGCGCGCCAGCACCCCCAGCAGCCAGCGGGCCACCTTGTCCGCGCCGACGATGGGGCGCAGCGCCGCCTTCTTCACCCCGCCGCCGTCGGAGACCAGCACGGCGTCGGGCGCGAGCAGCGCCAGCAGCCCCGCCATGTCCCCCTCGGCCGCCGCTTCGAGGAAGCGCTCGGTGACCTCGCGGTGCCGGGTCGCATCGACCGGGTGCCGGGGCTGTCGGGCCTGGACGTGCGAGCGGGCGCGGTGCGCGAGCTGGCGCACCGCGGCGTCGGAACGCCCGAGCGAGCTCGCGATCTCACCGAAGGGCACCCCGAACACCTCGTGCAGCACGAACGTGGCCCGCTCCAGCGGGGAGAGCGTCTCGAGCACGACGAGCATCGCCATCGAGACCGACTCGGCCAGCTCGACCGCCTCGGCGGCGTCGCCGACGGTGCCCGCGACCACCGGCTCGGGCAGCCACGGACCGACGTAGTCCTCCCGGCGCGAGCGGAGCTGCCGCAGCCGGTTCAGCGCCAGCCTCGTGGTGGTGGTGAGCAGGAACGCCCGGGCGTCGCGCACCTGTGACCGGTCCACCCCGGACCAGCGCAGCCACGCCTCCTGGGTGACGTCCTCGGCGTCGCTGACGCTGCCCAGCACGCGGTATGCCGCGCCCACCAGCAGGGGGCGCAGCTCGCCGAACTCGCGGGCCAGCTCCTCACCGCTCCGGGGCGGTGAGGAGCGTGCGGACGGAGGCTGCGTCATACGCGCTCCAGGTCGCAGGTGGCCTTGAAGCCCTGGCTGGTCAGCCCGAGGGCGGCGTTGGTGCGCGAGCGCTGGTTCTCCAGCGCCACCATCGCGGTGAGCTCCACCAGCTGCCCGTCGGACAGGTGCACGCGCAGGCCCTCGACCATCTCGTCGGTGACCGTCGGCGGGGTCTGGGTCATCGCCTCGGCAAAGGCCATGACCTGCCGCTCCAGCGGGGTGTAGGCGTCGCTGTCGCGCCACACCGGGATGTCGAGGATCTTCCGCGGCGCCACCCCCTCGTGGTGGGAGACCATTGCGCCGAAGTCCATGCACCAGCTGCAGCCGATGGTGGCCGCGGGCACCATCTGCGCGAGCGCCTTCAGCGTGGGGTCGAGGCTGCGCCAGCGCCCCACCAGGGTCTCGTGCAGCAGCGTGCTCGTGAGGACGCGGCCGTTGTGCGCCATGGCTCGGCCGGGGTCGAGCACCTGGCCGTACTGCCGCCGGCCGTACCAGTCGACGAGGCGGCTGCGGACGGTGCGCGGCGGGTCGAGCGGGATGCGGGTCATGGGGCCCTCCAGTGACGTTTGTGATGCTGTCACACCCAAGGACCCGCGATCCGGCCGGAACGTGACATGACGCCGCGGTGCTGGGCGCGGCCGCCGGGCACGCGTACGGTCGGGTCCCGTGAGGGTCGCGCTGATGGTCACCTGCCTGGGCGACGCGCTCTTCCCCGACGTGGGCCGGGCGACGGTCACCGTGCTGCGCCGCCTGGGGGTCGAGGTCGAGGTCCCCGCGGGGCAGACCTGCTGCGCCCAGCCGATGGTCAACACCGGCTACCTCGCCGAGGCGGTGCCGGTGGTGCGCACCTTCGTCGAGGCGTTCGCCGGCTATGACGCGGTGGTCGCGCCCTCGGGGTCGTGCGCCGGGTCGGTGCGGCACCAGCACGCGCTCGTCGCCCGGCGTTCCGGGGACCCGGCGCTGACGGAGGCGGTCGCGCGCACCGCGCCGCGGGTGCACGAGCTGAGCGGCTTCCTCACCGACGTGCTCGGCGTCGAGGACGTCGGCGCGACCTTCGCGCACCGGGTGACCTACCACCCGACCTGCCACTCGCTGCGGCTGCTGGGCGTGGGCGACAGACCCACCCGGCTGCTGCGGGCGGTCCGAGGCCTGGAGCTGGTCGAGCTGCCGCACGCCGAGGAGTGCTGCGGCTTCGGCGGCACGTTCGCGGTGAAGAACGCCGACACCTCGGTGGCGATCGGGCAGGACAAGGCCCGGCACGTCCTGGACACCGGCGCCGAGGTGCTCGTCGCCAGCGACAGCTCCTGCCTGATGCACGTCGGCGGGATCCTGTCGCGCCAGCGCGCCGGGGTGCGGGTCATGCACCTGGCCGAGGTCCTGGCCGCGACGGGGTCGCCGTGAGCGCCACGTTCGTCGGGATGCCGGCGTTCCCGAAGGCGGCCCGGGAGGCCCTCGGCAACGCACAGCTGCGGGCCAACCTGGCCCACGCCACCGGAACCATCCGGGCCAAGCGGGCCGCGGTGGTCGCCGAGGTCGAGGACTGGGAGGAGCTGCGGCTCGCCGGCGCCGCCATCAAGGACGCGACCCTGCTGCGCCTGGACGAGCACCTCCTGCGGCTCGAGGCGGCCCTGCAGGACCGGGGCGCCCGGGTGCACTGGGCCCGCGACGCCGCGGAGGCGTGCGCGGTCGTGGCGGAGGTGGCCCGGGCCCACGGCGTCGACGAGGTGGTCAAGGTCAAGTCCATGGCCACCCAGGAGATCGGGCTCAACCAGGCGCTCGCCGCCGAGGGCATCGCCGCGTGGGAGACCGACCTCGCCGAGCTCATCGTGCAGCTCGGCGACGACCTGCCCAGCCACATCCTCGTGCCGGCGATCCACCGCAACCGGGCCGAGATCCGCGACATCTTCGCCCGCTCCATGGCGGCCGCGGGACGCCCCGCACCAGAGGACCTGACCGACGACCCGGCCCGGCTGGCCGAGGCCGCCAGGCTGCACCTGCGGGAGAAGTTCCTCCGCGCCCGCGTCGCCGTCTCCGGCGCGAACTTCGCCGTCGCCGACACCGGCACCCTCGTGGTCGTCGAGTCCGAGGGCAACGGCCGGATGTGCCTGACCCTGCCGGAGGTGCTGGTCAGCGTCGTCGGGATCGAGAAGGTCGTGCCGACCTGGTCCGACCTCGAGGTCTTCCTGCAGCTGCTGCCGCGCTCGAGCACCGGCGAGCGGATGAACCCCTACACCTCCACCTGGACCGGGGTGACCCCCGGCGACGGCCCGCAGGAGGTGCACGTGGTGCTGCTCGACAACGGCCGCACCCGGGCGCTCGCCCACGAGGTGGGCCGCCAGGCGCTGCGCTGCATCCGCTGCTCGGCCTGCCTCAACGTGTGCCCGGTGTACGAGCGCACCGGCGGACACGCCTACGGCTCGGTCTACCCCGGCCCGATCGGCGTCATCCTCAACCCGTTGCTGCGCGGGGTCGGCCAGGACGCCCAGACGGACTCGCTGCCCTATGCCTCGACGCTGTGCGGCGCCTGCTTCGAGGTGTGCCCGGTGCGCATCGACATCCCCGAGGTGCTGGTGCACCTGCGCTCGCAGGTCGTGGACGCGCACCGCGGGGGCCTGCCCCGGCCGGAGGCGGTCGCGATGCGGGGCGCGGCGTGGGCCTTCGCCCGGCCCGGGCGCTGGGCCCTCGTCGAGCGCGCCGTCGGGCTCGCCGGCCGGGCAGCCCGCGGCCTCGGCGTGCGCCGTCTGCCCTGGCCGGCGTCGGCGTGGACCCGAGCCCGCGACCTGCCACCGCTGCCGCGCCGGCCCTTCCGGGCCTGGTGGCGTCGCGAGGGGAGCCGGTGGTGAGCGCGCGCGAGGAGGTGCTCGCGCGCGTGCGCCACGCGCTGGGAGGCGCCGCGCGCGATACGCAGGTGCCCCGGGGGTATGCGCGGGAGCGCACCCTCGCGGACCCGGTCGGGTTGTTCTGCGAGCGGGTCGCGGACTACCGCGCCCGGGTGACCCGGTGCGGGGAGGATGAGGTGGCGGTCGCGGTGGAGGCGGCGCTGCGCGGTACCGAGCGGGCGGTGGTGCCCCGGGGCGTCCCGGAGGAGTGGGCGCGGCGGGTGTGGCAGCGGGTGCAGGACCCGGGCACGGCCGCCGGGCTGGACCGGGTCGACGCGGTGCTGACCACGGCCACCGTCGGCGTCGCGGTGACCGGCACGGTGGTGCTCGACCACGGCCCCGGCCAGGGGCGGCGGGCGCTGACGCTGGTGCCGGACCGCCACGTGTGCGTGCTGCGCGCGGACCAGGTGGTCGCCGACGTGCCCGCAGCGGTGGCGCTGCTCGACCCGCTGCGCCCGCAGACGTGGGTCAGCGGGCCGAGCGCCACCAGCGACATCGAGCTCAGCCGGGTCGAGGGCGTCCACGGCCCCCGCACCCTGCACGTCATCGTCGTCGGCTGAAGGCCGCGGGGGGGTCAGCCCTTCAGGGCGGCGTCCAGGGTGATCTCGGTGCCGGTGAGCGCCTTGCTCACGGGGCAGGTGGCCTTGGCCGTGGTGGCCGCCTCCACGAAGCCGTCGGCGTCGAGACCGTCCACCTCGCCGCGCACGGTCAGGTGGACGCCGGTGATCCGCAGCCCGCCGGCCGGGTCGGGCGCGAGGGACACGTCCGCGGAGACGTCCAGGCTGCGCGGCGTGCCGCCGGCCTTGCCGATCACGCCGGAGAGCTGCATGGCGAAGCAGGAGGAGTGGGCGGCGGCGATGAGCTCCTCGGGGCTGGTGACCCCGTCGGCGGTGTCGGCCGTGCGGCGCGGGAACGAGACGTCGAACGTCCCCACTCCGGAGCTGGTGAGCTCGACCGTGCCGGTGCCGTCCATGAGGCCGCCGGTCCAGGCGGTGCGTGCGCTGCGCGTGGCCATCTGTGCTCCCTCGGGTGGTGGGCGCGGCCGTCGGCGACAGCCGCTGCTCGACACCACTCACGATAGGTGCAGCGCGCCGCGCCGGCCTGACATGCTGTGCCTCGTCATGACGGACCTGATCATCACCTCGGCGGCCAACGCGCGCCTGAAGTCCCTCACCGCCCTGCGCCGCCGCCGGACCCGCGAGGAGACCGGCACGACCCTCATCGAGGGCTACGAGGAGCTCAGCCTCGCCCTCGACGCCGGCGTCCTGCCGCGGACCATCTACTACTGCCCCGAGCTCATGCTGGAGCCCGTGGTGCAGCAGGACGTCGTGCGCCGGGTGGCCGCCCAGGGCGTCGAGACCGTCCAGCTGGGCCGGGTGGCCTTCGAGAAGGTCGCCTACCGGGAGGGGCCGGACGGCTTCCTCGCGGTGGTCGACTCGGTGGTGCGCTCCTGCGCCGACCTCACTGTCGGGCCCGCGCCGCTGACCCTGCTGTGCCAGGGGGTGGAGAAGCCGGGCAACCTCGGCGCCATGCTGCGCACCGCGGACGCCGCCGGGGTCGAGGCGGTCATCGCGGCCGACCCGGTCACCGACTGGGGCAACCCCAACCTGGTGCGGGCCAGCAAGGGCACCGTCTTCTCCGTCCCGGTGGCCAGCGACTCGACCGAGGCGACGCTGGCGTGGTTGCGGGACAACGGGATCGCGCTGGTGGCGACCACGCCCGAGACCGACCTGGACTACACCGACGTCGACTACACCGGTCCGGTCGCGATCTCGGTCGGCGCCGAGAAGTACGGCCTGACCGGCGAGGTGCTGGCGGCGGCCGACTACAAGGTGCGCATCCCGATGGTGGGCCGGGCCAACTCGCTCAACGTCGCGACGTCGGCCGCGATCGTGCTCTACGAGGCCGTCCGCCAGCGGCGTGCTGCCAGTGGGACCGAGGTCCCGGGTTTGTG
>DASSPC010000095.1:0-11602 GCA_035699865.1 Oryzihumus sp.
GCAGGCCGCGGCGGGTGTCGCTGTCGTCCATGACGTCGTCGTGCAGCAGGGCCGCGGCCTGGAACAGCTCCATCGCGGTCGCGGCCCGCACCACGGCGTCCCCGTCGGCGCCGCCGCCGGCACGGTAGCCCCAGTAGAGGAACGCGGCGCGCAGGCGCTTGCCGCCCCGCAGCAGCGCGGCGACGGCGGACACCAGCGGCGTCAGGTCGTCGCCGATCTCGCCGAGGACGGCGCTCTGCGTGCGAATCTCGGCGTCGACGACGGCCTGCACGCGGGCGCGCAGGTCATGGGCGTCGAGCGGACTGGACAACGGGGCCTCCCGGATGCTGAATGGTCCGAGCCTACGTGGCGCCCGTTCACCTACGCTGGCCGGTATGGCACACGGAACCGCGTCCATCCTGCCCCGGGCCGAGCACGTCACCCGCTCCATCCCCGAGGTGCTCGCGGCGGAGGGTGCGTCATACAGCTTCGAGTTCTTCCCGCCCAAGGACGACGCGGCCGAGCAGGCGCTCTGGGAGGCCATCCGCCGGCTGGAGGCGGTGCGGCCGACGTTCGTGTCCGTGACCTATGGCGCGGGCGGCTCCACGCAGGACCGCACGGTCCGCGTCACCGGCCGGATCTCGCGCGAGACGACCCTGACCCCGATGGCGCACCTGACCTGCGTGGGCCGGTCCGTGGCGCAGCTGCGCCAGGTGGTGGGGGAGTACGCCGACGCCGGCGTCCGCAACGTCCTGGCGCTGCGCGGCGACCCGCCCGGCGGTCCCGGCTCGGCGTGGACCGCCCACCCCGAGGGGCTGGACCACGCCGACGAGCTGGTCGCCCTGGTCAGGAGCCTGGGCACGTTCACCGTCGGCGTGGCGGCCTTCCCCGACCAGCACCCGGAGTCGCCGAGCCTGGACCACGACGCCGACGTGCTGGTGCGCAAGGCCGACGCGGGGGCGGAGTTCGCCGTGACGCAGTTCGTCTTCGACGCCGACGCGTGGGTGCGGCTGCGCGACCGGGTGGTCGCCCGCGGCCGTGACCTGCCGATCATCCCCGGGCTGATGCCGGTGACCAACGTGCGCCAGGTGGAGCGGATGGCCCAGCTCTCCGGCACGCCGCTGCCCTCGGCGGTCGTCGAGCGGCTCGAGGCGGTGGCTGCAGACCCGGCCGCGGTGCGCGAGGTGGGCGTGCAGGTCGCGACCGAGCTGGCCCAGCGGCTGCTGGCCGAGGGTGCGCCGGGCCTGCACTTCTACACGATGAACCGCTCCACGGCGACGCTGGAGGTCTACGCCAACCTCGGGGTCTGATGCCCTGGCGGCCGGTCGTTGACGCTGCCCCGCTCGGTCAGCCGTCGTCCCGGCAGAGGCAGAACGGGTGCCCGGCCGGGTCGAGGAGCACGCGCACGTGCTCCTGCGGTTGGTCGGCGGCCAGCGTGGCGCCCAGGGCGAGCGCCTCTCCGACGGCCTCGTCGAGGTCGCCGACCTGGAAGTCGAAGTGCATCATCGGCCGCTGCTGGCCGTCCACGGGCGGCCACACCGGGGCGTGGTAGCCGTGCGCCTGCTGGAACACCACGAAGGGTCCCTCGGGAGCGGCGGCAAGGATGGACGTGCCGGGCTCCTCGTGCCCGATCGGCCACCCGAGCAGCTGGGAGTAGAACCTCGCCAGGGCACCGGGGTCCGGTGCCTCGATCGCGGTTCCCCACCACATGCCGCGGGTTCGGGATCGCATGCCTGCCCCCTTCGTCCCGGCCCAGCCTGACCGGGCGGCTCAGGACAGCACCGTAGGGCCACCTGCGGACAGTCCTCGTCCGCCACCCGATCGCGCGGCAGGCTCGGGACGGTTCTCATCCGTCCGGGACATGGGGAAGGGCACGAGCCCGGCTGCAGGTGTGCCCCTCCCCAGACCCGCAACCGGTCCTCGTGCCCATCGTGCGCTCCCCCTTCTGCGCGGGCACCATCCTCCTCGGCCGGTGTGGTGGGGCCTATCCGTACAGGTACTCAGATGCGTGGTACTCGGGTGCTCTGTGCGGGGCGCAGGGGTGCGCGGCCGCGGGAGGCGCGGATGTGTGCCGGAGGGGAGGGGCTCAGGCGACCTCGGCGGGCTGGCCGCCGGTGATGCGCAGCAGCTCGTCGTAGGAGGTCGGGAAGACGGCGTGGGGGTGTCCGGCGGCAGCCCAGACCCGGTCGTAGCGCGCGAGCGAGACGTCGACGAGCGTGGCCGGGGGGTGCAGGTGGGCCACCGGAGGGACGCCGCCGATCGGGAAGCCGGTGTGCTCGAGCACGAACTCCGGGTCGGCGCGCTCGACCGTCTCGAGCCCGATCAGGTCGGCGACCTTGACCGTGTCCACCCGGTGCGCGCCGGAGGTGAGCACGAGCAGTGACTCCTCCGCACCGCCGGGGCGGTGCGCCTTGAACACCAGGGAGTTGGCGATCTGCGCCGGGTCCACGCCGAGGGCGACGGCGGCCTGGCGCGCCGTGCGGGCAGCGTCGTCGAGCACCGTGATCGTGCCGCGGACGCCGAACGCGGAGAGGGCGTTCGCGACGCGCTGGACCGCGGGGTGGTCGAGGACGGGCTCCGGCGCCGCGGTCGGCACGTGCGTCATGGCTCGACGCTAGCCACGCGCGGGTTCCGCGGGAAGAGGGTGTCCAGAGGTTGACGGCCTGTCCGGAGCCGGGTGTACATTTGTTCTATCGAACAGACGTACGAACATTCCGGTGTTTGCGCCGCCTGTCCGACCACCGCACGACCGGCCCGCGGGGGCGCCTCGACCCCGCCACCGCGGGCCGGTGTGCGGTCCACGAGTCCGGGGTGTGCAGGCGAGGAGCGGGTCATGGTGCGACGTTATGAGGAGCCGATCGAGGTCCGCGAGACCCGCGACGCCGACGACCCGGGGGTGGAGCTGCAGGCTCGTCCGGCCGCGTTCGTGTGGCGGGGCCGGCTCTACGTGGTGCGCGACGTGATCGGGCACTGGCGGGAGCGCCGGGCCTGGTGGCGCGAGGCGCTCGAGCCGCGCGAGGGGGAGCCGGTGGGGGCGCCCGACCTCGAGCAGGACGTGTGGCGGGTGGCGGCCAGCCCGGGCCGGATGCTCGGCACCGGCGTCTACGACCTGGCCCGCGACGGCAGGGTGCCCGGCTGGCGCCTGGTGCGCGTCGCCGACTGAAGCCCCGTCCGGGTGTCGCCCGGCAGGGACGCCGCCGACCACCGACCGCCCACACCACTGACCCGACCACCGCGGCAGGAGAGGACCCGACATGACCACCGCCACGACCACGACCGCTGCCAGGAGCTCTGGCGCCGGCGCCCCGCGGGCGCCGATGGCGACCACCGCGCTCGACCTGCTCGACCGGTCCCGGGCCAGCCTGCTCGACGCCTGTCGTGCCGGCACCGTCGACGAGCGCTACGTCGAGGCCCACCTCGCCGCCCTGCGTGCCGCAGCGGCGTTGCTCGCGGCGCGCAGCCGGCCCACCCGGCGCTCGCGGCCGCGCAGCGTCTGGGAGGTGCTGCCAGAGGTGGCCCCGGAGCTGACCGAGTGGGCGGTGTTCTTCGCCGCCTCCGCCCGGCGCCGGGCCGCGGTCGAGCGGGGGGCGGTGGCGCTGCCCACCCGGGAGGCCGACGACCTGCTGCGGCAGGCCGAGGTCTTCCTCGGCCTGGTCCAGGCCGCCCTCGGGCTGCCGGTCGCCGCGACGCTGCCCGCGCTCGTCACGCCGGCAGGACGACCATGACCGATGCCTTCGCCCACCTCCACGTCGCCTCGGGGTTCTCCCTGCGCTACGGCTCCTCCACCCCGGCGGCCCTCGTCGAGCGTGCCGTCGCGTGGGGGCAGCCGGCGCTGGCGCTGACCGACCGGGACGGCCTCTACGGTGCGGTGCGGTTCGTGCAGGCCTGCTCCGAGGCGGGGCTGACCCCGGTCCTCGGCGTCGACCTGGCGGTGCGGTCGGAGGAGCCCGTGCCCCCGGGGTCAGGATCAGGACCAAGGTCGAGGTCCGCGGCCGGGTGGGGTGCTCCGGGGGAGGGGCGTGGGCCGGGCGTGGTCGCGCACCCGGAGCCGCCACGAGCCTCCGGGCGGGTCCGCGCCCAGCCGGTGCGGGGTGGCGCCGAGGTGGACCCGCGCCACCCTCGGGTGACCGTGCTCGCCCGGGGCCAGGCCTCCGGGGTGCCGGCAGGAGTGGGGTGGGCGCGGCTGTGCCGCCTCGTCACCCGCACCCACCTGTCCGGGGAACGAGGGTCCCCGGTCAGCTCCCTGGACCTGGTCGCCGAGCACGCGCTCGACCCGGCCACGGGCGCCCCCGCCCTCGTGGTGCTGCTCGGCCCGCAGTCCGACGTCGGCCGGGCCCTGCTGGAGCGGCGACCCGACCGGGCCAGGGCGTTGCTGCAGCGATGGACCAGCCGGCTCCCCCGCGGGTCGGTGGTCGTCGAGGTGGTCTGCCACGGGGGGCCGGAGGGGTCCCCGGCCAGCGTGGGGCACGCCGCACGGCTGCTCGGCCTGGCTGACGAGGCGGGTCTCCCGGCAGTGCTCACCGCCGCGGTCCGGCACGCCGACCCGGACGGGGCGCGCACGGTCGACGTGCTCGATGCTGCCCGCCGGCTCGTGCCGCTGGACACCCGGCACCTCGACCGGGTCACGACGGCCGCCCACCTCGCCCCGGGCGCACGGATGCGTGCCATCGCCCTGGAGGTGGCCGCCGCGACGGGGGCCGGCCCGACCGGGGGCGCCAGCGGGGAGCGCGAGCGCGCCGAGCGCCTGGTCGCCGACACCCTGGCACTCGCCGACGCCTGCGGCCTGGATGCCCGCGCCGACCTCGGCATCGGGGCGGTGCACCTGCCCGAGCCGTCGGTGCTCGGCCTCGCGCCGGACGACGTCCCCCAGCAGGTGCTGGCCCGGCGCTGCCACGAGGCGGTCCCGGTCCGCTACGCCGGGGCAGGGGAGCGCGAGCTCGCCGCCGTGACCGCCCGTCTGGAGGAGGAGCTCGCGGTCGTCGCGGCACTGGGCTACCCCACCTACTTCCTCACCGTCGCGGCCGTGTGCGACCTCATCCGTGACATGGGGGTGCGGGTCGCGGCCCGCGGATCCGGCGCGGGCAGCCTGGTCAACTACCTGCTCGGCATCAGCGGGGTGGAGCCGATGCGCCACGGCCTGCTGATGGAGCGGTTCTGCTCCCCGCTACGGGCCCAGCTGCCGGACATCGACATCGATGTGGAGTCGGCCCGGCGCACCGAGATCTACGAGCAGGTCCTGCAGCGCTTCGGCGGTGACCGGGTCACCTGCGTGTCGATGATGGACACCTATCGCGTGCGCCACGCGATCCGCGACGTCGGCGCCACCCTCGGCCTGCCGCCGGTCGAGATCGACGCCATCGCCAAGGCGTTCCCGCACATCCGGGCCAGGGACGCGCGCAACGCCTTGCGGGAGCTGCCCGAGCTGCGGGCCAGTGGTCTGGACTCGCCCCGACTGGGGGTGCTGTTCGACCTCGTCGAGCGGCTCGACGGCCTGCCCCGCCACGTCGCCCTGCACCCGTGCGGGGTGGTGCTGTCCAACGCCACGCTGCTCGACCGCACCCCGGTGGAGGCCAGCTGGCTGGGTTTCCCGATGAGCCAGTTCGACAAGGACGACGTCGAGACCCTCGGCCTGCTCAAGCTCGACGTGCTCGGCATCCGCATGCAGTCGGCGATGGCCCACGCGGTCCAGGAGGTCCAGCGGGTCGACGGCGTCCGGGTCGACCTCGACGACCGTGACCAGGTCAGCCTCGAGGACGACGCGACCTTCCGGCTGATCCGCTCCACCCACACCCTGGGCTGCTTCCAGATCGAGTCCCCGGGTCAGCGTGAGCTGGTCGGCAAGTTCGGCCCGGAGACGTTCGAGGACCTCATCACCGACATCTCCCTGTTCCGCCCGGGTCCGGTCAAGTCCGACATGGTGACCCCGTTCCTGCGGGCCCGCCAGGGCTGGGAGGAACCGCAGTACCTCCACCCCACCCTGGTGCCCGCCCTGCGCGAGACCCAGGGCGTCGTGGTGTTCCACGAGCAGGTCCTGCTCATCGTCGCCGAGACCACCGGCGTGACCCTGGCGCAGGCCGACGAGGTGCGCCGTGCCCTCGGCTCCCCGCAGGGGCAGGAGGAGGTGGAGTCCTGGTGGCGCCCGGCGGCGCTCGCCCGCGGCTACTCCGCCGAGGACGTCGACCGCATCTGGGCGGTGCTCAAGGCGTTCGCCTCGTTCGGCTTCTGCAAGGCCCACGCCGCGGCGTTCGCGCTGCCCACCTTCCAGTCGGCCTGGCTCAAGGCCCACCACCCGGCCGCCTTCCTGGCCGGGGTGCTCACCCACGACCCGGGGATGTACCCCAAGCGGCTGATCCTCGACGACGCCCGCAGCCTGGGCATCGCCGTCCTCGGCCTGGACGTCAACGCCTCCACGGGCAGCTACCGCATCGAGCGGGTGCCGGTGTGGGGACAGCGGCCCGACACCGACCTGCCCGACGGCCGCGCCTACGGCATCCGGCTGTCGCTGGCCGACGTCAAGGGGATCAGCGACGCCGAGGTCGAGCGGATCGTGGCCGGGCAGCCCTACGCCAGCCTGGCCGACTTCTGGCACCGGGCCAGGGTCAGCCGACCCGTCGCCGAGCGGCTGGTGCTGGCCGGTGGCCTGGACTCCCTCTACGGGCTGGGGGGCACCGGGGCCGGCGCCGCCCTGTCGGGCGGGCGCGGCGTGGCCGGCTCCACCGCGCTGGGCCGCCGCGGACGGGTGACCCGGCGCGACCTGCTGCTGCACGTGGCCGAGCTCGACCGCTGGACCCGCGCGGTCGGCCGGGCGGGGCGGCGGGTGACGCCCCGAGCGGGACGCGCGGTGACGGCGGCGCAGAGCCGGCAGGCCGTCCTCGCCGGAGTGGGGGCGGCTGCCGGTCCCGACGTGCGGGCGCTGGCCGCCACCCAGTCCCGGGCGGCCGTCGCCGCCCTCCCGGCCGCGGCGCAGGCGACCCAGCTGACCCTCGACCTCGGCGACGACCCCGAGCTGACCACCTCGACCGGCCTGCCCGAGATGACCGGGCCGGAGCGGGTGCGGGCCGAGCTCGACATCCTCGGTCTGGACGCCAGCGCCCACGTGGTCGACTTCTACGCCCCGATGCTCGACGCGCTGAGGGTGACCCGCTCCCGCGACCTGCTCGGTCGTCGTAGCCGCGCCGAGCTGCTCGTCGCCGGGGTCAAGGTCGCCACCCAGACCCCGCCGATCCGTTCCGGGCGGCGGGTGGTGTTCCTCACCCTCGACGACGCCACCGGTCCGGTCGACGCGACCTTCTTCGAGGACGTCCAGGGGCCCTACGCCGCCACCGTCTTCCACTCCTGGATGCTGCTGGTGCGCGGGGAGCTGCGCCGTACCGGCCCCAAGGGGGTCTCCCTGCGGGCCACCGGGGCGTGGGAGCTGTCGGCGCTGTGGGACGCGTGGACCGCCGGCGGGGTCGAGGCGGTGCACGCCGCGCTCGCCGAGGCGGACGAGCGGGCCCACCTCCTGGCCGGGGCCACCGCCGCCTACGGCGAGGCTGCCGTGGCCGGGGCGGCGGCGTCCCGGTCCAGCCGGCCGGTCATGGCGCCGGCCTCCGGGCACGGTGCCGGGCAGGGTGGGCCGTGGGGCGATGCGACACCGTCCGGTGGGTTCACCGGCCCCGACGGCGGGTTCGGTGTGGGCCACCCCGGCGGGTTCGGGGGCCCGGGCGGGGGAGACGGGACGGAGCAGGGGGAGCGGGCCGGGGGCATGGGCGGTGGCCGGCGGCGCCGGGTGCTGGTGCACGCCTCGGGCTTCAGGCAGTCGCCCTACGCCGACATCCGCCCGGCGGGCGGCGACGTGCGCGACGCCCGCAAGCTCTCCGACAGCCGGGTCGTCCCCGACAGCGACACCCCGCCCGGGGCGCCTCCCCGCAAGCTGTGGCACGCCAGCCCCGGAAGCTCCGGGAGGTAACGCATCGTGCAGATCTCGTCGCAGTTGCTGCCGATGCCATCGGGTACCGCCCAGGAGGCACCGCAGGGTGTGCACGCGGTGCGCCAGCCCTCGATTCGGACACCGGCCTCGCCAATGGCATTCTCAACCCCCATGAGCACGATGTCGCCCACTGCTACTCATTTGCCTGAGCAGCCTCGACCTCGGGGTGCCCACCCGGCGTTCAGGCCGGACGTGGAGGGCATGCGTGCAGTTGCTGTCGGCCTCGTCGTGGCGTTCCACGCCGGCATCGGGTTCCTGGCCGGTGGCTACGTCGGGGTGGACGTGTTCTTCGTCCTCTCCGGCTTCCTGATCACCGGACTGCTCGTGGACGAGCTGCGTCGCACCGGGACGATCTCGATCACCCAGTTCTATGCCCGACGGATCCGGCGCCTGCTCCCGCTCTCCACGTTGGTGCTGGTCGTCAGTGTCGTTGCCTCGTACTGGGTGATCCCCCGCATCGACCATGCCCAGACGGCCGGCGACGTCCGGGCGGCCGCGTTGTACTTCGCCAACTGGCACTTCGCGGGCGCCTCCACCCAGTACATGGCCGACACCGACAAGAGCGTCGTCCTGCACTACTGGTCCCTGTCGGTGGAGGAGCAGTTCTACGTCGTGTGGCCGCTGCTGCTGCTCCTGGTCGTCGGCCGGGCCGGCCTGGCCCGACGCGACTGGGCAACGGCGCAGCGACGCATCATCCCGGCCCTCGCCGTGCTCGGCCTCGGCTCGCTGGCGCTCTCCGTCCTGACGACGCAGAGCTCTGGGCCCTACGCCTACTTCGGACTCCACACGCGTGCGTGGGAGCTCGCCGCCGGAGCAGCCCTGGCCCTGGCCCGGCCCGCTCTTCCGCGCATACCGCGGCGGCTGGCGGTCGTGACCGGCTGGCTCGGGCTGGGGTTGCTCGTCCTCGCTGCCGTCGTCATGGGTCCCACCACCCCCTTCCCCGGGAGCGCGGCCCTGGTTCCCGTGCTCGGCACGGTGATGCTGGTGGCGTCGGGGGTCCCGGCTGCCGGCACAGGGGCGGCCCGGTTGCTCAGCACCCGGCCCTTCACCTTTGTCGGTCGGATCTCCTATGGCTGGTACCTCTGGCACTGGCCGCTCCTTGTCCTGGCCCGACACGCCACCGGGACCGCCGGCGACCCGAGCAAGCTCGGGAGCACCGTCCACACCCCGGTCTGGGCCGTGGTCGGCGCCGTCGTTCTCTCCTTCCTGCTGTCCATTGCCAGCCGTTCCCTGGTGGAGCAGCCCGTCCGCCGTTCGCGCTGGCTGTCGGTCATGCGGGGTCGCTCGCTGGCGCTGGGCGCCGGCCTCACCGCCGTCTGCGTGCTGGCCGGGGGAGTCCTGCTCACCGGCGGAAGCGCCAGCCCGGCGATCGCTGCCGGGGGGATGACCCCGGAACAGGCGCGGGCGGACACCGTCCATGCGCCCCCGGGGTGCTACGTCGGCCCCGCGGGCCTGGTGGCCGGCACGTCGTGCATGGTCGGCGACGCGAACGGGACCCGCACCGTCGTGATGGTGGGTGACTCCAAGTCCGCTCAGTGGCTGCCGGCGGTCGAGCGCGCGGCCAGGGCCAACCACTGGAAGGTCTACGTCTGGTTCAAGGCGTTCTGCCCGTTCGTCGACACGGCGGTGTGGTCGGACCGCCAGCGCTATGACGCGTGCACCCGGTGGCGTGCGGACGTCGTCCACCAGATCTCCTCCCTCGGCAAGGTCGACCTCGTGCTCATGGGCCGGTCCAGCGGCTACATCGACCGGGTCGTCAAGGAGAACGGTGAGCTGACCTCGGCACAGGACTTCGGCACCTACTGGCAGGCCGCGACCGAGCGGATGCTCGACCACCTGTCCGCGACGAGCACACGGTTCGCGGTCATCCGGGAGACCCCGTGGCCGGGCAGCGACGTCCCGGCCTGCCTGTCCAAGTCCTCCGGGAAGGGCAGCTGCGACTTCCCGCGCAGCAAGGGAGCGAACGTGGACCAACCGCTCGCCGAGGCCGAGGCCGCAGCCCGCCCCAAGAGCGGGACACGCATCGGCTTCGTGGACGTGGGCGACCGGATCTGCTCGACGCAGCAGTGCCGCGTCGTCTCGCCGGAAGGGATGATCCTCTACCGCGACGACCAGCACATCACCGCGACGTTCGCTGCGTCCCTGTGGCAACCGCTGGGCGCGCGGATCCAGACCCTCATGACGGAGTAGTCCCGCCCCGTCCACCCCTCGACAGGATGGAGTCGTTGCATGTTGTGCTCCTGGGTCCCCCCTGTCCGAAGCACTAGGGTGGGCAGCCCGCAGCCCCTGACGTCGCCTGCCCATGAAGGAGCGCCACCGTGCCCGAAGACCTCCGACGTTCCCGCCGCGGTGGGGTCGAGACCTCGGTGCGCACCTTCGCCGTGTGGGAGTCCGTGCGGGCGCTGGTGGAGCGGCGCACCGGCGAGCTGGGCCGGCCGCTGCGGGTGGTCGACCTCGGCGGCGGCACCGGCGGCCTGGCCGTGCCGATCGCCGCGCTCGGCCACCACGTCACCGTCGTCGACCCCAGCCCCGACGCCCTGGCCGCCCTCAACCGGCGCGCCGGTGACGCCGGGGTCGCCGACCGGGTCGTCGCGGTCCAGGGCGACGCCGGCACCCTGCTCGACGTCCACCCCGCCGGCGAGGCCGACCTGGTCTGCTGCCACGGGGTGCTGGAGTTCGTCGACGACCCGCAGGCCAGCCTGCAGTCCGTCGCCGCTGTCCTGGCCGACGGCGGCCACCTCAGCCTGCTCGTCGCCCAGCGCCTCGCCGTGGTCATGGCCAAGGCCCTGGCCGGCCAGTTCGCCCAGGCCCGGCACGCGCTCACCAGCGCCGACGGCCGTTGGGGGGCCACCGACCCGCTGCCGCGCCGCTTCGACGCCGGGGGAGTGGAGGAGCTGCTGCGCGGCGCCGGGATGGAGGTCCAGGACTCCCACGGCGTGCGCATCTTCAGCGACCTCGTCCCGGCCGCCTTCACCGACTCCGACGCCGACCGCACCGCCCTGCTCGAGCTCGAGCAGGCCGCGGCACGGCACCCCGACTTCGGCTTCCTGGGCCAGCTCGGCGCGACCCTGCACGTGCTCGCCCGCAAGGCCTGACCGCTCGCCAACGCCCGATCGCCTGCCCGTACGCCGGGACCACCCGCCCGAGAGGCCGGACCGCCTGCCCGCAGGACCGGACACCTCCCACGGGAGGCGACCGGAACGGCATACCGGCGGCCTGGGCGCCGGGGTCGGCACCGCGGTACCGGCCCACGGCCCGGGGAGCCGGCGATGAGCCGGCGGCAGTTCACCGCGCCGACGCGCAGCGGCGGGGAGCCCGACGACACCGGCTGCTCGATCCTGCACGTCGACATGGACGCCTTCTCCGCCTCGGTGTCGCTGCTGGCCCGTCCCGAGCTGGTCGGCACCCCGGTCATCATCGGTGGTGGCGGCAACCGCGGGGTGGTGCTCTCCGCGACCTACGAGGCGCGCGCGTTCGGGGTCGCCGCCGCCATGCCCATGGCCCGCGCCCGGCGGCTGTGTCCGCAGGCCACGGTCGTCGCGCCCGACTACACCCGCTACTCGCAGGTCTCGCAGGCGGTGATGGCGGTGTTCGGCACGGTCACCCCGATCGTGGAGCCGCTGTCGATGGACGAGGCGTTCCTCGACGTCTCCG
>DASSPC010000096.1:0-5906 GCA_035699865.1 Oryzihumus sp.
CCGCCGCGAGCTGGGATTCGGCCGGGAGGGACACCGCGGCGACATCGCGCGATACGAGTTCGCGGAGGCACGTCGTGCCTCCGAACAGCTCGAGACCCGCTGGCGGCACGGCGGCTCACCGGTGCTCCGGTCACTGCGCGATGCCGGGGTGGTCGAGCTGCTCGGCGGCCCCGCCACCCACCCGTTCCTGCCGCTGCTGCTGCCGGAGGTGGCCGACCTTGCCCTGCGCGTCGGGCTGGCCGACTCGCGGTGGCGGCTGGGGGCGCCCGGGCACGGGATCTGGAGCCCGGAGTGCGGCTGGACCCCGGCGCTGGCGCCGACCTTCGCAGCGGCCGGAGTAGGGCACTTCCTCGTCGACGAGCAGACCGTGCGCGACAGCGGGGGGCACCCGCACGCCGGCTGGCGGGTCGGCGGCACCGACGTGGTCGCGGTCGCCCGGGACCTGCCGGCGACCAACCTCATCTGGTCCTCCCGGGACGGCTACCCGGCGGCCGCGGCCTACCGCGACTTCCACGCCCGCGAGCGCTACACCGGGGCCCGGCTGTGGGCCGTCACCGGCGCGGACGTGCCTCCCGCAGGCAAGGCGCCCTACGACCCGGCGGTCGCCGCGGCCCAGGTGCGGGCGGACGTGGCGCACTTCGTCGACGCCGTGGTCGCCCGGCTGACGGCGGTGCACGCCGAGCAGGGCTCCCCCGGCCTGGTCGTGGCGGCCTACGACACCGAGCTGTTCGGGCACTGGTGGCACGAGGGGCCGGCGTTCCTGGGGCAGGCGGTCCGGGCGCTGCGCGCCGCCGGGGTCACCGTCACCACGGTGGAGAAGGCCCTGGCCGCCGGGCACGTCGGCGGCGACCTGGACCTGGGACCCGGGTCGTGGGGCTCGGGCAAGGACTTCTCGGTCTGGGACGGCCCGGCGGTCGCCCCGATCGCGCACGAGAACCACTGGGTCCAGCGCCGCTGGCTGGACCTCATGGCCCGGGAGACCCCCGAGCGGCTGCGGCTGCGCCGGCCCGACCTCGACCAGCTGCTGCGCACCATGCTCAACGCCCTCAGCAGCGACTGGGCGTTCATGGTGACCCGCGAGCAGGCGGTCGACTACGCCCGGCGGCGCGCCGGGGAGCACCGGGTGGCGTTCCACCGGCTGGCCCAGCTCATCGACGACGGCGACCACGAGGGCGCCCTGGCCGAGGCGGCCCGGCAGGCCGCGACGGATGACACCTTCCCCTGGCTGGACGCCCGCACGGCCGGCCTGCCGACCAGCGGGACGTGAGCACCGCCAGGGTCACCGGGTCTTGATGACCTTTCCGGGGACGCCGCCGATGACCGAGCGCGGCGGGTAGACCCCACGGGCGACGGCGTTGGCGGCGACGACCGACCCGGCTCCGATGTCGGCACCGCGCAGCACGGTCACCTTGGTGCCGATCCACACGTCGTCACCGATCCGCACCGGGCTCTTGATGATCCCCTGGTCCTTGATCGGGACGGTGAGGTCCTCGGTGCGGTGGTCGAAGTCGCAGACGTAGACGTCGTCACCGAGCAGGCACGCCTGGCCGATGCTGATGTCCAGGTAGGTGTTGATCGTGTTGCGGATGCCGATGACCGACTTGGCGCCGATGCGCAGCGTGCCCTCGTGGGCCCGGATGCGGGCACCCTCACCGAAGTGCACGTAGGGACCGATGACCATGCGGCCGTAGCCGGTGCGCACCTCGAAGCGCACGTTGCGCGCGATGAACACCGGCCCCTCGAAGCGCAGGCCCGGGTTCGCCAGGCGAGCCCGGGCCATCCGCAGGTAGCCCAGCAGGTTGTGCCGGCCCCAGGCCCGGTGGGCGATCACCCACCGCACCGAGCGCAGGAAGCGGCCCACCTCAGCCGGGCTTCACGCCGGTGATGCCGACGTTGTAGAACAGCCGCTCCGGCAGCACCCGGGACAGGACCCGGTCGACGGCGGACAGGCGCTTCCACGAGCCGTAGGCGAACATCGCCCAGCCCCAGCCCAGCGCTCCGGGCTTGACCGCGGCCTCGAAGGTGCGCACCGGCCAGCCCAGCAGGGCCGCGGTCAGCTCCTCTGTCGTGGTGGACACGTCCACGGCCCCGGCCCGCAGCGCCATGCGCGCCAGCTCGTCGGGGTCGAAGGTGTGCAGGTCGACGACGGCCTCCAGGGCGGCGGCTCGGGAGGACTCGTCCAGCGCCTCCCGGTCCTTGGCCCACTTGTCGCGCAGCGGGGGCAGCTGGGTCAGCGTGGTCGTCGCCTTCCACGTCACCCGCCCGAGGTGCCGGGCGTACCAGTCGCCGATGCGGGTCGGCTCGCCGGCGATGACGAAGCGGCCGCCGGGCTTGAGCACCCGCAGCATCTCGCGGAACGCCTGCTCGACGTCGGGGATGTGGTGGATGACCGCGTGACCCACCACGACGTCGAACGTGTCGTCCTCGTAGGGGATGCCCTCGGCGTCGGCCACCCGGCCCTCGACGGTGAAGCCGAGCCGGGTCGCGTTGGCCCTGGCGGCCTCCACCATGCCCGGGGACAGGTCGGTCACGTGGACCTCGTCCAGGACCCCGGCCTGCTTGAGGTTGAGGGAGAAGAAACCGGTGCCGGCGCCGAGCTCCAGCGCCCGACCGTAGGGCCAGCCCTGGTCGCCGGCGATCGCCACGAACCGGTCACGGGCGTAGTCGATGCAGCGCTCGTCGAAGGAGATCGACCACTTGTCGTCGTAGGTCTGCGCCTCCCAGTCGTGGTAGAGCACCTGGGCCAGCTTGTTGTCCTCGTAGGCGCGGGCCACCTCCTCGGCGGAGGCTGCGGTCTGCACCGGGGAACCGTTGTCGCTCAACGCCTACCGACCTTCGAACTTCGCCTTGCCCGGACCCTGCTCGACGAACGAGGTCATGCCGATCTCCCGGTCCTTCGTGGCGAACAGCCCGGCGAACTGCATACGCTCGATCTCCAGGCCGGTCTCGAGGTCGACCTCGAGGCCACGGTCGACGGCCTCCTTGGCCGCGCGGATCGCGTAGGCGGGGCCACCGACGTAGGGCTCCACCCGGCGGCGCGCCGCGGCGTAGACCTCGGCGGCGTCGACGACCTCGTCGACCAGGCCGATCCGCAGCGCCTCGTCGGCCGGGACGAACCGGCCGGAGAAGATGATCTCCTTGGCGCGGGCGGGGCCGACCAGGCGCGCCAGGCGCTGGGTGCCGCCGGCGCCGGGGATGACGCCCAGCAGCACCTCCGGCTGGCCGAGCTTGGCGTTCTCGCCGGCCACGCGGAAGTCGCAGGCCAGGGCCAGCTCGCAGCCGCCGCCGAGCGCGTAGCCGGTGATCGCGGCGACGGTCGGCTTGGGGATGCGCGCGATCGCGGTGAACGCCGACTGCAGCGCGGCGGAGCGGTCGACCATGTCGGTGTAGGACATGGTCTGCATCTCCTTGATGTCGGCGCCGGCGGCGAAGACCTTCTCGCCGCCGTAGACGACCACCGCGGAGACGTCGCGGCGCGAGCCCGCCTCGGCGGCCACCTCGCGCAGCTCCTCCTGCACCTGCACGTTCAGCGCGTTCATCGGGGGGCGGTCCAGGCGGATCGTGCCGATACCGGCCTCGACCTCGAGGCGCACGAGCTCGGTCACGCCTCTCCCCCCGGCTCGCCGCCGCCGGTCAGGGACTCGTGCCACATCTGCACCGCGGAGAGCACCAGCTGGATGGTGACCTGGAGCAGCACGCTGATGTCGCTGCCGGGGCCGACCACGTGCTCGCCGGTGACGACGAGGGTGCCGTTGGCCAGGCCGGCCTTGACCACGTTGAGGCGCAGGGTCAGGTCGTTGCAGGCGCGCAGCTGGGCCAGCTCGTCCTGGGGGATGTCCTCGCCGATCTGCCACTGCCCGAACACGCGCATGATGGTGAAGTCACCCTCCATGCAGCGCACGAACATGGTCTGGCCGTTGACCTTGAACGCGACGTCGCCGTCATCGTCGATGTCGGGCTCCAGCCCGGCATCGAGCAGCACGTCCAGGACCCGGCCGCGCAGCGGGTGCTCGTCCGGCGGAGGGGCAAAGTTCGGCAACGACGTGGGATCAGTCATGTGTCCCACCGTAGTCAGTGCCTACGCTGATCTCCATGTGCCCCACACCACGCCGTTCCGTGGAGCTGCCCCCGCCGCTCGGGGCCACGGTGCGCCCCGACGGGGTGGAGTTCAGCGTCTACGCCGGGCACGCCGACGGCCTCGAGATCTGCCTGTTCGACCCCGAGGACAGCACGGGCGCCAGTGAGCGCCGGATCCGGCTGACCGACCGCGTCCACGGCACCTGGTTCGGCTTCGTGCCGGGCATCGGGCCCGGTCAGCGGTATGCCGTGCGCGCGCACGGCCCGTGGCGCCCCGCCGAGGGGCTGCGCCACAACCCCGACAAGCTGCTGGTCGACCCCTACGCCCGGGCCCTGGAGGGGCAGGTGACGTGGCGCCCGGAGGTCTTCGGGCACGTCGTCGACGAGCACCTGCGCGGCGAGCCGGACGTGCGCGACACCCGCGACAGCGCGGCATACGTCCCCAAGGGGGTCGTCGTGGACGACATCTTCGACTGGGGCGACGACGCGCCCCCGCTGGTGCCGTGGAGCCGGACCGTGCTCTACGAGACCCACGTGCGCAACCTGACCCGGCGCCACCCGGGCGTGCCCGAGCACCTGCGCGGCACCTACGCCGGCATGGCCCACCCGGCCACGATCGAGCACCTGACCGACCTCGGGGTGACCAGCGTCGAGCTGCTGCCGGTGCACGCGTTCACCAGCGAGCCGGCCCTGGTGCAGCGGGGCCTGGTCAACCACTGGGGCTACAACACGCTCGGCTTCTTCGCCCCGCACGCCGCCTACGCCGCGGCCGACGACCCGCAGGGGGTGCTCGACGAGTTCAAGGGCATGGTCAAGCTGCTGCACGCCGCGGGGCTCGAGGTGATCCTCGACGTGGTCTACAACCACACCTGCGAGCAGGGCCGCGACGGCGCCACGCTCTCGCTGCGCGGGCTGGACAACCGGGCCTACTACCGCCTCGACGAGCGCGGGCGCGACATCGACGTCACCGGCTGCGGCAACACCGTCGACCTGCGCCACCCGATGGCGGTGCGGCTGGTGCTGGACTCGCTGCGCTACTGGGTGCAGGAGTGCCACGTCGACGGCTTCCGCTTCGACCTGGCCGTGGCGCTGGGGCGGGGCCGCGACGACGCCTTCGACCCCGACCACCCCTTCCTCGTGGCGCTGCGCACCGACCCGGTCCTGTCCCGGGTCAAGCTCGTCGCCGAGCCGTGGGACGTCGGTATCCACGGGTGGCGCACCGGGCAGTTCCCCCCGCCGTTCGTGGAGTGGAACGACCGCTTCCGCGACACCGTGCGCACGTTCTGGCTCCCGGACACGGCACGCTCCGAGCACGGGCAGCCGGGCCACGGGGTGCGCGAGCTGGCCACCCGCCTGGCCGGCTCGCAGGACCTGTTCGGGGCCCGCGACCGCGGGCCCGTGGCGTCGGTGAACTTCGTCGCGGCGCACGACGGCTTCACGCTGGCCGACACCACGGCATACGCGCACAAGCACAACGGGGCCAACGGCGAGGACAACCGTGACGGCCACGACGACAACCGCTCGTGGAACCACGGCGCGGAGGGCCCGACCGCCGACCCGGGCATCCTCGCGGCGCGGCAGCGGTCGGTGCGCAACATGCTGGCCACCACGCTGCTGGCCACCGGGGTGCCGATGCTCAACGCCGGCGACGAGATCGGCCGCACCCAGCGGGGCAACAACAACGCCTACTGCCAGGACAACGACCTGAGCTGGTTCGACTGGGACCTGCAGCCGTGGCAGCGGGACCTGCTGGAGACCACGCAGTTCCTCGTGCACCTGCGGGCCTCGCAGCCGGTGCTGCGGCAGCGCTCGTTCTTCACCGGGCGGCC
>DASSPC010000097.1:0-3329 GCA_035699865.1 Oryzihumus sp.
TCCGGCGACCCGGCAACGAGCTCAACTCCGGCCGGCGCCGGCGCCGGCTCCCACCCGTCCAGGTCGAGGTACATCCCCGGGACGTCCATGCGCGTCATACCGTGGCGGTGGAGCACGCCCTCCAGCTCCGGTGACGTCGTCGTCGGCGTCACCCACCAGAACCAGGGCAGACCGCGCGCCACGAACGTGTCCGCGACCTCCTGGGCGCGGCTTCCCCAGTCGTCGAAGCGGGCCTCGCACACGCCGTTGAAGAGGTGGGAGGGGACCGGCGAAGAGCACGCCTGCACGTCCGGTGCGCCGCAGTTCTCAACCCCGTCAACGTCGAGGAAGATGCGCCGCCACTCGAACAGGTTCTCCTCGACGGCCACAACCCTGGGATCCTCCATCGCGCCAGAGTAGGACTGGCCAGCCGTTCGCGACGTCGAAATCGCGGAAGCCCGGGCCGCACCCAGGCCAAACGGGGAATCCCTCAAGAAAGGCGCAGGAGCCCGGATCGGAGATGAATGCCAGGCTTGAGTCCACGCTCACCTTCAGCGGCCGGTCCCAGAATGCGACGCCACGCCCTGTGAGGGGTTGATGCCACGCTCTCCGGCGACTCGTTTGACGGCAAAGCCAACGGCGGCCGGTCCGCGCCCGATACCCTTGTGTTTGTTGGGATCTCGGAGGGTGGTTATGGAACGCAGCGCGGAAGTTGAGGCTGTCGTCGCGCAGTTCTATGACGCGATGGGTCGGGGAGACATCGAGGCCGCCCAAGGCCTGCTGTCGTCACACCTGACGGCGGTGATCGGGACCGACTACGCCGAGTGGTGGACCGGGTACGAGGCCGCCTGCGCGGCTTTGGCTGCGCAGCTGGAGGCCGCGGGGGAGTTCGGCTTTGAGCCCGGTTCGCTGCGCGGGTTCTGCCTGGGAGATGTTGGGTGGTTTGAAGATCGCGCCAGCCTGGGATTGGACTATGGCGACTTCTTGCCGGTCCGGGTCACCGGGGTGCTCCGCAAGGAGGGCGGCCGATGGCTGCTGGTGCAGATGCACGTGTCATTGGGCACCCCGAACGCTGACGTCGGCATGACCGACCTGCCCGTCTAGCCGCGGGCGGCGACCGGGCCGAGCCGCACGTCGACCTCAGTCGGTGCCGGGCACGCGGGGCCAAGGCAGAAGAGGGGCGATGAGTTCCGTTCGCGGGGGAAAGGGCCCCCAGCGAGAATGGGAAGGGCTTGGGCGGCACAACGAAGAGATTCGGAGGTACGCATGTGCCGATGGCTCGCGTACTCAGGATCCCCGGTCCTGCTGGAGGACCTGCTCTACAAGCCCCAGCACTCTCTGGTCGTGCAAAGCCTGCATTCCCAGATGGGGGCCGAGACGACCAACGGGGACGGGTTCGGCCTCGGCTGGTACGGCAACCGTGACACGCCTGGCGTCTTTCGCAGCACCGAACCGGCGTGGAACGACACCAACCTGCGCGAGCTCGCCGGCCACATCGCCTCGCCGCGCGTCTTCGCGCACATCCGCGCCTCGACCGGTTCACCGGTGCAGCTCACGAACTGCCACCCGTTCCGCGAGGGCCGCTGGCTGTGGATGCACAACGGGTGCATCAACGGCTTCGCTGGGCTGAAGCGGGACCTGGCGCTGGCAGTCGACCCCGTGTTCTTCCCGAGAATCCAGGGAACCACCGACTCCGAGCTCATGTTCTTCCTCGCCCTCACACTCGGACTCGAAGACGACCCGCCGGCCGCCGTGGCACGCATGGTCGGCCTGGTGGAGGAACGGGCGGAACGCCGAGGCGTTCCGAGCCCGGTGCAGATGACCATCGCGACCACCGATGGCACCGCCACGTGGGCGTTCCGCTACTCCAGTGTGGGTCAATCGCGGACCCTGTTCCACAGCACCGACATCTCCACGCTGAGGCACCAGTACCCGGACAACCCGGCCCTTCACGAGCTCTCCGACGACGCCCGACTCGTCGTTTCCGAGCCCCTTGGTGATCTCAGGGGAGCGTGGCGCGAGGTGCCTGAGTCCAGCTGCATCACCATTGGTGGGGGGCGTGAGTACCTGCGTCCGTTCCAGCCGAGGAAGCCAGACTGAGGTCGGCGCCGGGCAATCCGCACAGCGACGCCTTCGCCTCTGAGTCAGATCGCGTCTCGGCTCGCTCCGGGACCTGCCTGTCGGTGCGGCTCCGCGACCATGCGGGCCCCCGGAACCTCCAACTACTCGACGATCAGGGCAAGCAGGGGCGCAAACCGATCCAACGGACGTAGTCCTGGAAGACTTTGATTTGTCCCGTTCATCCCCCTGACCGGGAGCCTGTGCGGAAGAATCCTGGGTTCGGCGTCAGCATCACCGTGAGCGCTTCAACCGTTAGCCAACGAACCACCGTTGGCCTCTTCATGCAGGAGACGTGTTCCTTTGGTTTGTATGACGCGTGCGGCGGCAGCCGCTGCCTCGATCACCCTGGCTGGGCTGGCACTGACCGCGTGCGGAGGAGGTGGGAACACCTCACAGTCGGCTGCGGCCTCGGCGGCTACTTCGCCGGCTACGTCCTCGTCTACGGCGGCCGCCCCGAAGGCGAGCACGCAGCAGGTCGGCCCCACGTACCGGGTGCTCAGCAGTGCCCAGCTCAACGGCGCCCTCCTGGGCGTGGCGGACATGCCGCCCGGGTATGCCAAGGACACCTCCCCGGACGCCTCTGGTGAGCACACGTTCTGCAACTACAAGGTTCCGGTGAAGCAGAAGGCCGGCGCGAAGGTCACCTACACCAAGGGTGGCGGGCTGGCGGTCACCGTGGCCGAGGTTTCCCTGAAGGAGTATGCGTCCTCCAAGCGAGCGCAGGACGCGTTCACCGCGCTGAGTTCCACGCTCGACACCTGCCACGGGGAGACGTACGCCGGGTCCAAGCTGGCGTACGACCCGATGTCAGTCGTGAAGGTGGGCGACAAGACGCTCGGGGTGCGCATCACCTCGGGCGGCATGACGGTCCTGGACCAGTTCGCCCTGGACGGTCCCGTGATCATCAGCGCCGGCAACGGCGGCATGATGAGCGTCGATGCCAGCGAGGTCACCACCCTCATCCAGGCCCAGGTGGACAAGTACGACCAGGCAGCCAGGCAATAGCGTTGGGGCCGGGAATGGGCGAACACACGGGGGCAGGCTGAGCCCTGAGCCCTGAGCCCTGAGCCCTGAGCCCTAAAAATACCCCTCCCGCTTTTTCTTCTCCATGCTTCCAGCCTGATCGAAATCGATCAGCCTGCCGCAGCGTTCCGAAGTATCAGCAGCCTCAAGCTCGGCCACGATTTCGGCGACCGTGGCCGCAGTCGACTCCACTCCGGCAGTGAGCG
>DASSPC010000098.1:0-2616 GCA_035699865.1 Oryzihumus sp.
GAAGTTGAGCGCATTGTCACGGCCGCTCAGGGAGTCCTCCAGGGTCACTTGGGCACGCTATGGCCACGTCGGGACGGCCGGGGTCATCTGTTCGGGCAGAAGGGGACTCGGACGATCAGGCAAGGGCCGGGTTCTGGTTCAGAGCCTGGAGCGCGGACGCGAGGGCGTGGGGGATGAGGCGTGCTCGGGCGGACTCGCCCGGACGTCTGCGGCTCGAGGATGCTGTGACGCCGAAGAGGTCAGTGGCTCAAGCGGGTTCTCCCGCCGGCCAGGACGTGGCGGCGTGGGCGAGGGCGTGCTGCTCCAACCCGGCGACGAGGCGCTCGAAGAGCGCACCGGCCGCCGGCCCGCTCCAGCCTGCGGGCAGCACCTCCGGGGGCAGGCCGGGGTCTCGGTAGGGGAGCTTGCGCCACCGGTCGATGACGCCGAGGTAGGCGGTGAAGGCGTGAGCGCCGTCGGGCGCCTCACCGGGTTCGGGCGTCGTGCGCAGGTCTGCGCAGGAACCGATGAACTCCTGGTACTGCTGGTCGATCTCCTCGAGGTTCCAGCAGTCGGAGATCAGCTCTGACAGCTGCTCGCCACCGACGTGCCGGCCGACGAACAGGGCGCACCGGGAGGTGAGGCCGAGCTCCTCGATGGCCCGCTCGGCGGCCCTGGCCATCCGGGCCGGGGCGATCCACACGCCCCCGCCCATCATCCCGAACCCCAAAGCGGTGAGCCGTGACCGCAGCTGGTGGCGCCGCGCCCGGGCGGACTCGGGCATCGAGAAGCTGAGGATGCACCACCCGTCCGCCAGGTCCGCGGGCCCTCGGGCGTGCCAGATGACCTCGTCGCCCGCGGCCAGCGCGGCCAGTGCGGTGTCGGTCAGCGCGTAGCCGCGCACCCCCGCCCGGGTCTCGGGGGTGAGCCAGTCCCGCTGCTTGAGGCGGAAGACGGCGGTGCGGACGCTCTGCGCGTCCAGCCCCATCGGCGTCAACAGGTCGATGGCACCCCGGATCGGCATCCAGCCGCCCATCGGCCGGACGACCGCCCCGAGGAAGCTGACGACCACCGTTCGGGACCTCTGTGCAGTCAGCGGGGCCGTCAGCGGGGTCGTCAACGCGTCGGGCACGGCGCTCATCCTGCCAGCGGCGGCGTGCGGGGCTTCCAGCGGACGTGGACCGGCTCGACCGGGCCGGAGCGCAGCAGTGACAGGCGCGGAGGCACCTTGTCGGTGCGTGAGGTGGGTGGCTTCCGCCGCCCGGCGCGCCACGGGTCCGGCCAGTCCGCGGCCGGCCCCTGGTACTCCTGCTCGGCCGCCGCGTGCAGGGTCCACTGCGGGTCGTACAGGTGGGTGCGTCCGAGCGCACACAGGTCGGCACGTCCGGCGAGCAGGATCGAGTTGACGTCGTCGTACGAGGAGATGGCCCCGACCGCGATCACCGCGACCCCGGCCGCTGCCGCGACCTCGTGACGGATCCGGTCCGCGAAGGGCGTCTGGTAGGAGCGGCCGAACGCCGGCCTCTCGTCCTTGGTCACCTGCCCGGAGGACACGTCGATGGCGGCTGCGCCGTGCTCGACGAACGCGCGGGCGATCTCCACGGCGTCGTCGGCGGTGTTGCCGTCGGGCACCCAGTCGGTGGCGGAGATGCGCACCGTGACCGGGATGGTCGGCGGCACGACGTCCCGGACCGCGTCGAAGACCTCCAGCGGGAAGCGCAACCGCCCGGCCACGTCCCCTCCGTACTCGTCCGTGCGGCGGTTGGACACCGGCGACAGGAACGAGGACAGCAGGTAGCCGTGCGCCGCGTGGAGCTCGATGAGGTCGAACCCGGCCTCCACGCCACGACGGGCCGCTGCGACGAAGTCGGCCACGACGGCGTCCATGTCGCCGCGGGCGACCTCGCGCGGGACGTGGCAGCCCTCGCCGTACGGGACGGGGGAGGGCCCGATGACCGGCCAGTTGCCCTCCTCCAGCGGCTCGTCCATGCCCTCCCACATGAGCTTGGTCGAGCCCTTGCGGCCCGAGTGGCCGAGCTGCAGGCCGATCCTGGCGGTGCTGTGGCCGTGCACGAAGCCGGTGACCGTGGCCCAGGCGTCCCGCTGCTCGTCGTTCCACAGCCCGGGGCAGCCGGGGGTGATCCGGCCCTCGGGCGAGACGCAGGTCATCTCCGTCATGACCAGGCCGGCGCCGCCGAGGGCCTTTGACCCCAGGTGGACGAGGTGGAACTCGCCCGGCACGCCGTCGACGGCGGAGTACATGTCCATCGGCGAGAGGATCACGCGGTTCTTCAGCTCCAGCGCCCCGATCCGGGCCGGTTGGAACATCGCCGGCACGACCTCGGTGCACCCCTGCTGCCGCGCGAACTCCGTCTCCATCAGGGCGGCGAACTCCCCGTCGCGCTCCTTGAGGTTCTCGTAGGTGATGCGCCGGGACCGGGTGAGCAGGTTGAACACGAACTGCGCCGGGTCCTGGTCGGCGTACATGCCGATGCGCTCGAACCACTCCAGCGACGCCTGGGCGGCGCGCTGGGTCGACTCGACCACCGGCCTGCGCTCGGCCTCGTAGGCGGTGAGCGCCCGCTCCACGGAGTCGTGCTCGTGGAGGCACGCGGCGAGGGCCAGGGCGTCCTCCAT
>DASSPC010000099.1:0-4075 GCA_035699865.1 Oryzihumus sp.
GGGCGGCCACGGTCGCGGCCTGGGCCAGGGCGCGGTCGGCCACGCCCTGCAGGTCGGCCAGCAGGGCCCGCCGGCGCTCGGTGCCGTGGGTGTCGACGGCGTGGCCCACGTGGCTCAGGCCGACGTCGGTGATCGTGCCGATCTGCGCGGCCATCGTCATCACCCGGATGCACCGGAGCGACAGGCCATCCGGCAGCCCCCAGCCGCGGCCGCCGAGCCGCTCGTCGGCAGTGGCCCGCAGGTCACTGCCGGACCAGGGCGTGGCGTCCAGGCCGTCGAGCGCCTCGGTCAGCTCGGCCAGCTCGGAACGCAGCTCCCGCTCGACCTCGGGCAGCGACAGCGCCTCCAGCGCGTGCACCGGGACCGGGTCGGTGTCGTATGCCGTCCACGTCACCCGCGTCCCCCGGTCCACCTCCGGGCCGTAGACCTCGACGCGAGGCACGAGGGCACCGCCCATGCCCGGCACGTAGACGCACTCCCCGGCGGCGGTCGCCGCGGCTGCGAACTCGGCGGAACCACGCGGCATACCGCGCAGGTCACCGGGGCGGGGCAGCGCGACGAGCACGGCCCGCTCGCCCAGGTCGCGCCACAGGCCGAGCCGGGCGAGCGGGTCACCGTCGACGTGGTCGACGTCGGGCAGGGCGTGGGAGAGGACGTCCTCGAGCCGGGACCGGTCGGCGAACGACGCGGTGGCCCACAGCGCGAGGCGGACCGATGCGGGGAGCACGGACATCCCGCCATCGTAGGTGTCGGGCGCGACCGGCCCTCGGGGGTTGGCTAGGGTCACCGCCATGAGTGATGTCCTCGAGCTCGCCGGCGTCAGTGTGGTCCGCGGGGGGAACACCCTGCTGGACGACGTCACGTGGGAGGTCGAGGAGGGTCAGCGCTGGGTCGTCCTCGGCCCCAACGGCGCCGGCAAGACCACCCTGCTCCAGCTCGCCGCCGGTCGCATCCACCCGACCCATGGCGTGGCCGGGGTGCTCGGTGAGGTCCTCGGCACCGTGGACGTCTTCGAGCTGCGCCCGCGGATCGGACTGGCCAGCGCCGCGATCGCCGAGCGCATCCCCGCCGACGAGCGGGTGGCCGACGTGGTCGTCACCGCGTCCTACGGCATCGTCGGTCGTTGGCGCGAGCGTTACGACGAGCTCGACCACGGCCGCGCCGCCGAGCTGCTGGAGGCGCTGGGGGCCGGGCACCTGGCGGACCGGCAGTTCGGCACCCTCAGCGAGGGTGAGCGCAAGCGCGTCCAGATCGCCCGGGCCCTGATGACCGACCCCGAGCTGATGCTGCTGGACGAGCCCGCCGCCGGCCTCGACCTGGCCGGCCGGGAGGACCTCGTCGCCCGCCTCGGCGAGCTCGCCGCCGACGTCGACGCGCCCGCCCTCGTGCTGGTCACCCACCACGTCGAGGAGATCCCGCCGTCGTTCACCGACGTGCTGCTCGTCCGCGACGGCCGGGTCGTGGCGCAGGGTCCGCTCGAGATCACGCTGACCGAGGACAACCTCTCCGAGACCTTCGGCCTGCCGCTGGTGGTCGACCGGCACGGCGAACGCTGGTCCGCCCGGGCCCGCTGAGCGAGCCGGGCGGGCCCGGTCAGCTCGTGGCCGGGCAGGTCCTGACGGGACAGGTGGCCGGCGGCCGGCGCAGGCCGAGGCCCAGGGCGACCAGGCCCAGCACCGCGACCGCCACGCCGTAGACCATGGCGGTCGGCAGCAGGCCCACCTGCCGTGCCGCGACACCAGCCAGCAGGGTCGGCACGCCGAACGCGAGGTAGTTGACCGTGTACGCCGCCGCGAAGAGCTCGGCCCGCTCATGGGGTTCGGGCAGCGCCGCGATCGAGCGGAACGCCCCGAAGAACGCCGTGCCGAAGCCGACGCCGGCCACGACGGTGGCGGCGAAGAAGCCGGCCACCGACCGCAGGTCGAGGGCGACGAGCGTCGCCAGGACCCCGGTGGCCAGCGTCGCGGCGCCGAACGCCATGGTGGGCCGGGGGGCGCGGTCGCCGACGAGCAGCACCGCGATGCTGCCGGCGCCGGTCAGGGCCGCGACCACCAGCCCGCCGGCGAGGTGCCCCTGCACGTGCAGCAGGGTGGCCACGAGGGAGGGGCCGAGGGACAGGTAGAGACCACCGATCGCCCATGTCGCGACCAGGGCCGGCACCGCGGTGGCGAAGGCACGGCGAGCCCGAGGGGGCACGGATGCGCTGGGGCGCAACGACTTCAGGGCCCCCGCCCGGGGTGTCACGGTCTCGGGGACGACGGCGACCAGCGCCGCCAGCACCATGAGGGCCGCGGTCAGCGCGACGAAGACCACCGTCGTCGGCGCGGGCAGGTGGTCGAGCACCAGGCCGGCGCCGAGCGCCCCCGCAGCGAGCCCGGCGGTCGGCCCGACGCTGTTGACGACGACGCCTGCGCGCGGCCGGCGCAGCGGCTGCAGGTCGACGAGCGTGGCACTGACCACCCCCATCGCCGCACCCGTGGCCAGGCCCTGCACCGCGCGGGCCAGCAGCAGCCCGCCGACCCCTCCGGCTCCGAGGAACACCATCATCGCGACGGCGTCCAGCGCCAGCGCGGCGGCCAGCACCGGCCTGCGCCCGACGTGGTCGGACAGCCCGCCCACGGTCAACAGCGAGCCCAGCAGTGCCAACGGGTATGCCGCGAAGACGGCGGTCAGCGCGGCGGAGCTGAAGTGCCACTGGGCCTGGTAGACGACGAACAGCGGCGAGGGAGCGCCGGCGGCGAGCATGAGGACCACGAGGGCCAAGGACACGAGCACAAACGCGGGGGTGCGACCGAGGCGCGGCAGGGGGCGGGGGAGGGACATGGGGACTCCTGGAAACAGTTCCATGATGATCGAACTGTTGAGACAGTAGGCGCCTTTCCACGATTGTTCAACTATCATCGAACCATGACGACGTCCGTGCAGCGTCCCGAGCACCCCGAGGCCGGGGACATCGAGCTCACCGGGGTGCTGTTCGCGCTGAGCGACCCCTCGCGGCTGGCGATCGTGCAGCAGCTGGCGAACGGGTCCGCGGAGGAGCTGACCTGTCAGGCCGTCGGGGGAGACCTGGCCAAGTCGACGCGTTCGCACCACCTCAAGACCTTGCGCGAGGCCGGCGTCATCCGCAGCACCCCCCAGGGGCGTGAACGTCTGATCAGCCTGCGTCGTGAGGATCTCGACGCCCGTTTCCCCGGCCTGCTCGACGCGGTCCTGACCGACGGGCACTCCTGAGGCGACGGCACCGCCGAATTCGCACGGCAGCCGGGAACCGGCGCCGATAGGTTGGCGTCGCAGTGCTGTGCTGGTGCACGGAAGGAGGCAGGGGATCCATGTCGTGGTTCGCTGATCACGGGTGGTTGGCCTGGGTCGGTCTGGCCCTCGCACTGGGGGCCATCGAGGCCGCCAGCGTCGACTTCGTGTTCCTCATGCTCGGTGGCGGTGCGCTGGCCGGGGCCCTGGCCTCGGCGCTGGGCGCGCCCGTCGCGCTTCAGGTGCTCGTCGCGGTGGCCGTCGCCGGGCTGCTCCTGTTCGGGGTGCGGCCGCTGGTCCGCCGCCACTTCATGGTGCCCGAGGGGCACGGGGGGATCGGGCTGCCGGCCCAGATCGGCCGGGCCGCGCTCGTCATCCAGACCGTCACGTCGCTCGACGGTCGCATCAAGCTGGGCGGTGAGACCTGGACGGCCCGCACCGCACCGGGCACCGCCGACTGCCTGCCCGGGCAAGAGGTCCGGGTAGTTTCCATCGAGGGGGCCACCGCGATCGTCACTGGCGTCGCGTCTGGTCGGAATTCGGAGTAGTCACTGTGAGCGGAGTCAGCGCCGGCCTCATCGTGCTGTTGCTGCTGGTCGTTTTCGCGGTCGTCGTCATCGTGCGGACCATTCGCATCGTGCCGCAGCAGACGTCGCAGATCGTCGAGCGGCTCGGCCGCTACTCACGCACCCTCGACGGGGGCATCCACTTCCTGGTGCCGTTCGTCGACAAGGTGCGCGCCAACATCGACCTGCGCGAGCAGGTGGTCTCCTTCCCGCCGCAGCCGGTGATCACCTCGGACAACCTCGTCGTCAACATCGACACG
>DASSPC010000100.1:0-3279 GCA_035699865.1 Oryzihumus sp.
GTTCGACCTGCTGCTGGCGCAGTACGGCGTGGGCCGGGCCGGCCTGCCCGGCCAGTGGCCCACCGGCTACGACGACGCGACCACCCCGGGCACCCCCGCCTGGCAGGAGGGCATCACCTCGGTCCCGGCGGCGACCGCGGCGCGGATCGGGCGCGAGTTCGCGCGCAACGCCGAGGAGTCGGGCGGCCGCTCGATGATCCTCATGGGGGCCGGCACCAACCACTGGTTCCACTCCGACCTGATCTACCGGGCGTTCCTGACCCTCACCACCATCACCGGCTGCCAGGGCGTCAACGGCGGCGGCTGGGCGCACTACGTCGGGCAGGAGAAGGTGCGCCCGATCACCGGCTACCAGCAGTACGCCGGCGGGCTGGACTGGTCGCGGCCCACCCGGCAGATGATCGGCACCGGCTTCTTCTACCTGCACACCTCCCAGTGGCGCTACGACGCCTACCCGGCGACGACGATGACCTCGCCGCTGGCCACCGGGCGCTTCGAGGGGCTCACCACGCCGGACCTGCTGGCGCTGTCCGCCCGGCTGGGCTGGATGCCGTCCTACCCCACCTTCGACCGCAACCCCCTCGACCTCGTCGACGAGGCGCGGGCCGCGGGGGCCGACCCCGCGGCATACGTCGTGGACCAGCTGCGCTTCGGCGACCTGAGGTTCGCCGCGGAGGACCCGGACGGGCCGGGCAACGCGCCCAAGGTCCTCACGGTGTGGCGGTCCAACCTGCTCGGCAGCTCGGCCAAGGGCAACGAGTACTTCCTCAAGCACCTGCTGGGCACCGACGCGTCCGTGTTCGCCACCCAGGCGCCGGAGGGGCAGCGGCCGCGGGACGTGCTGTGGCGGGACGACGCCCACGACGGCAAGCTCGACCTGCTGCTGACGCTCGACTTCCGGATGACCTCGACGACCCTGTTCTCCGACGTCGTCCTGCCGGCCGCCACCTGGTACGAGAAGCACGACCTGTCCTCCACGGACATGCACCCGTTCGTGCACGCGTTCAACCCGGCGATCGCGCCGCCGTGGCAGACCCGCACCGACTTCGACGCGTTCCAGGGCCTGGCGCAGCGGTTCAGCGCCCTGGCCGCCGAGCACCTCGGCACCCGCAGCGACCTCGTCGCCGTGCCGCTGCAGCACGACACCCCCGACGAGATGCAGAACCCCGGCGGGCGGGTCCGCGACTGGCGGGCCGGGGAGTGCGAGCCGGTGCCCGGCGTGTCGATGCCCAAGCTGGTCGTGGTCGAGCGCGACTACGCCGCGGTGGCCGACAAGATGCGGGCGCTGGGGCCGCTGACCGATCGCCTGGGCATGGTCACCAAGGGGGTGGCGTTCAGCCCCGACGCCGAGGTCGAGTGGCTGGCCCGGCACAACGGGGTGGCGCATGGCGGGGTGGCGGACGGGCGACCCCTGCTGGCGACGGACAAGCACGTGTGCGAGGCGATCCTGGCGCTGTCAGGCACGACCAACGGACGCCTCGCGACGCAGGGCTTCGAGCGCGTCGAGGAGCGCACCGGCGTCCGGCTCGCGGACCTGTCCTCCAGCGAGGCGGGGCGGCGGGTCACCTTCGCCGACACGCAGGCCCGGCCGACACCGGTGATCACGTCGCCGGAGTGGTCGGGCAGCGAGCACGGCGGCCGGCGCTACTCGCCGTTCGTCATCAACACCGAGCGGCTCAAGCCGTGGCACACCCTCACCGGGCGCATGCACTTCTTCCTCGACCACGACTGGATGCACGAGATGGGCGAGGCGCTGCCGGTGTTCCGGCCGCCGCTGGACATGCACCAGCTGTTCGGTGAGCCGCGGCTGGGCCATGACGGCGGCGCCGAGCTGACCGTCCGCTACCTCACGCCGCACTCCAAGTGGTCGATCCACTCGGAGTACCAGGACAACCTGCTGATGCTGAGCCTGTCCCGCGGCGGACCCACGATCTGGATGAGCGCGGCCGACGCCGCCCTGGTCGGGATCCGCGACAACGAGTGGATCGAGGCGGTCAACCGCAACGGCGTCGTCGTCGCCCGCGCGGTGGTGTCCAGCCGGATGCCGGCCGGGACGGTGTACATGTACCACGCCCAGGACCGCGTCATCGACGTCCCGCGGGCCGAGGCCAGCGGCAGGCGTGGTGGCATCCACAACTCGGCCACCCGGCTGCTGGTCAAGCCCAGCCACCTCATAGGCGGCTACGCCCAGCTGACCTACGGCTTCAACTACATCGGTCCCACGGGCAACCAGCGTGACGAGGTCACCGTCATCCGCCGCCGCAGCCAGGAGGTCGTCTACTGATGAGGGTCATGGCGCAGATGGCGATGGTGATGAACCTCGACAAGTGCATCGGCTGCCACACCTGCAGCGTCACCTGCAAGCAGGCCTGGACCAACCGTTCCGGCGTCGAGTACGTCTGGTGGAACAACGTCGAGACCCGCCCGGGGCAGGGTTTCCCGCGCACGTGGGAGGACCAGGAGCGCTGGAAGGGCGGCTGGGAGCTGGGCCGCCGCGGCCGCCTCCGGCTGCGCACGGGCAGCCGGCTCAAGCGGCTCATGACGATCTTCTCGAGCCCGACGATGCCCTCGATCGGCGACTACTACGAGCCGTGGACCTACGACTACGACACCCTGATCAGCTCGCCGCTGCAGGAGCACACGCCGGTCGCGCGGCCGCACTCGCTGATCAGCGGCAAGCCGATGAAGATCAGCTGGAGCGCCAACTGGGACGACGACCTCGGCGGCGCCCCCGAGCTGACGAAGCAGGACCCGGTGCTGCGGAAGGTCTCCGAGCAGGTCAAGGGCGAGCTCGAGCAGACCTTCATGTTCCACCTGCCGCGGATCTGCGAGCACTGCCTCAACCCGGCGTGCGCCGCCTCGTGCCCCAGCGGCGCCATCTACAAGCGGGCCGAGGACGGGATCGTCCTCGTCGACCAGGACCGATGCCGCGGCTGGCGCCAGTGCGTGACCGGCTGCCCCTACAAGAAGGTCTACTTCAACCACCGCACCGGCAAGGCCGAGAAGTGCACCCTGTGCTTCCCGCGCCTCGAGGTCGGCCTGCCCACCGTGTGCTCCGAGACGTGCGTGGGGCGGCTGCGCTACCTCGGCCTCGTCCTGTACGACGCGGACCGGGTCCTCGAGGCGGCCTCCGTGGAGGACGAGCACCAGCTGCTGGCCGCGCAGCGGTCCTGCTTCCTGGACCCGGACGACCCGGAGGTCGCGCGCGAGGCGGAACGGGCCGGCATACCGCACGACTGGGTGGAGGCGGCCCGGCGCTCTCCCGTCTGGGCGCTCATC
>DASSPC010000101.1:0-2806 GCA_035699865.1 Oryzihumus sp.
GTGCACGTCGTGGCCACCGGCAAGGACGACGCGGTCTTCGCCAAGGGTGAGGAGATCGTCGCCGCGCTGCAGGCCCGGGGCCTCGAGGTCCTCTACGACGACCGCAAGGGCGTCAGCCCCGGCGTGAAGTTCAAGGACTCCGAGCTCATCGGCGTGCCCACCATCGTCGTCATCGGCCGCGGCCTGGCCGACGGCACGGTCGAGCTCAAGGACCGTGCCACCGGCGAGCGGCGCGAGGTGCCCGTCGACGGGATCGTCGACGCGGTCGTGGCCGAGGTCCGCGGGGCCGACGCGCGATGAGCGCCGGCAGCACCCCGGTCGAGGCGGTCATCTTCGACTGGGGTGGCACGCTCACGCCCTGGCACACCATCGACCTGGCCGAGCAGTGGCGGGTCTACGCCCGCGAGCTGGCGGCCCGGGCCGACGACTTCGTGGACGCCGAGGCCCTCGCCGCGCGGATCCTCGCGGTCGAGGACCGGGCGTGGAAGCGGCTGCGGGTCGACGGCGGCAGCGCGCACATCGAGCAGGTGCTGCGCGAGGCCGGCGTCGAGAGCGACCACCCGGGGCACCCGGCCGCGCTCACGGCATACCAGGAGTTCTGGGAGCCGCACACGTTCACCGACCCGCAGGTCGAGCCGGTGTGGCGCGGGCTGCGCGAGCGGGGCGTCAGGGTGGGCGTGCTGTCCAACACGATCTGGCCGGCCGGCTACCACGACGGCGTCTTCGCCCGCGACGGCGTGCTCGACCTGCTCGACGGCGCCGTCTACACCTCCGAGATCGACCACGCCAAGCCGCACCGCGAGGCGTTCCGGGCGGCCATGGCCGCGGTCGGCGTCGAGGACCCGGCGGCGGCGGTCTACGTCGGGGACCGACCCTACGAGGACGTCCACGGCGCCCAGCGGGCCGGCCTGCGCGCGATCTGGGTGCCGCACTCCGACATCCCGATGGACCAGCAGGTGCACGTCGACGTCACCCCTGACGGCGTCGCCCACGAGCTGCTGGACATCCTGCAGATCGTGGACAGCTGGCTGGGGGCGTGACCGACCCGTCGCTGCAGACCACCCTCCTGCTCATGCTGGCCGGCCTCACCGCCGGCTGGATCGACGCGGTGGTCGGCGGGGGAGGACTGGTCCAGCTGCCGGCGCTGGTGCTCGGCTTCCCGCACGCCGCCCCGGTGCAGATCCTGGCGACCAACAAGCTCGGCTCCATCTGCGGCACCTCGGCGAGCTCGCTGACCTACTACCGGCGGGTGCGCCCCGACCTGCGCACCGCGCTGCCGATGGCCGGCGTGGCCTTCCTCGGCTCCCTCGGCGGGGCGGTGCTCGGGTCGCACATCCCCAAGAGCGCGTTCAACCCGCTGATCCTCGTCGTGCTCGTCGCGGTGGGGGCCTACACGCTGCTCAAGCCTGACCTCGGCTCGGCCACGCAGCTGCGCTTCGCCGGGCACCACCACGTCATCGCGGCCACCGCGGCCGGCTTCGTCATCGGCGTCTACGACGGCGCGCTCGGCCCGGGCACCGGCTCCTTCTTCGTCTTCGCCCTGGTCGGCCTGCTCGGCTACGCGTTCCTGCAGGCCAGCGCCAAGGCCCGGATGGCCAACTGGGCCACGAACGTCGCGGCCCTGGTCGTGTTCATCCCGCAGGGTGCGGTGATGTGGCGGATCGGGCTGCTCATGGGCGGGTGCAACCTGCTGGGGGCCTATCTCGGCGCCCGCACCGCCGTGGCCCGCGGGGCGGGGTTCGTGCGCGTGGTGTTCGTCCTCGTCGTGGGCGCGTTCATCATCCGCATCGGCGGGGTGGTGTTCGGGGTGTGGAGCTGAGCCGGCTGCTCTGATGACCGTCTGAGAAGGCTCACAGATGCTGGTGCGGCTGGCTCACAGCAAACGCCCAGCATCCGCCCCGAATCTGGACCACGTGAGCACGACACCGCAGGTCATCGAGCAGCAGCGCCCGGCCGCCTCCCGTGTGGACCGGGCGCACACCGTGCCCGCGGTCCCGCCGACGCCCCGCTGGTGGCGCGACGCCGCCGGGGCGGTGACCTGGCTGAGCCTGCTGTTCGTCGTGGCCCTGTGGGTCGGCGGCGGCGGGCTGCAGGACCTGGGGGCCGTGGGCACCGGGCTGACCAGCCTGGGCCGGGTCACCGGCCTGGTCGCCTCGGACCTGCTGCTGGTCCAGGTGCTGCTCATGGCACGCATCCCCGCAGTCGAGCGCAGCTACGGCCAGGACGAGCTGGCCCGGCGCCACCGCCTGGTCGGCTTCACCTCGTTCAACCTCATGCTCGCCCACGTCGTGCTGATCACCCTGGGCTACGCGGCCACCTCGCCGGCCGGCCTGTGGGGCACGGCCGTCGACTTCGTCGTGAACTACCCGGGCATGCTGCTCGCCGTGGCCGGCACGGTGGCCCTGGTCGCGGTCGTGGTGACCTCGGTCAAGGCCGCCCGGGCACGGCTGCGCTACGAGTCGTGGCACCTCATCCACCTCTACGCCTACCTCGGCGCCGGCCTGGCCCTGCCGCACCAGCTGTGGACCGGCAAGGAGTTCCTCAGCTCGCCCGTCTCCACCGTCTTCTGGTGGGGCCTGTATGCCGCGGCGGCCGGCAGCGTCCTGCTCTACCGGGTGGGGCTGCCCGTCTACCGCACCTGGCGGCACCGCCTGGTCGTCACCGACGTCCGCGCGGAGAGCCCCTCGGTGACCACGGTGGTCATCGGTGGCCGCGACCTGGACCGGCTCGGGGCCCGGGCGGGGCAGTTCTTCCAGTGGCGCTTCCTGGACGGGCCGGGCGCCAGCCGGGCCCACCCCTACTCGCT
>DASSPC010000102.1:0-4568 GCA_035699865.1 Oryzihumus sp.
GTAGGCGAAGAAGACCACCGCCGCGGCGGTCAGCACGCCGGCCATGCCGTAGGCGGAGGGGGAGATGCCGAAGACGGCCTGGCTCAGCGGCTGCTTGAGGCCGCTGACGCTCTGCTTGACCGGCTCGGCGTGCGGCACGAAGGGGACCAGGTTGGACCTGGTGATGAAGAACGCGCCGGCGACGATGACGAACACGCAGACGGCAACCTTGACCAGCACGAGGACGTTGGTGACGCGGGCCGACTCACGGATGCCCACGGCGGCGATGACCCCGAGCACCAGCGTGATGAGGATGGCCCCGACGTTGACGACCGAGCCGTCCTCGGCGAACCAGGCGCTGGGCAGGTGGAAGAGGTTGGCCAGGTAGCCCGACCAGCCGCGGGCCACCACGGAGGCGCCGAGGGCGAACTCCAGGATCAGGTCCCAGCCGATGATCCAGGCGAAGACCTCGCCGATGGTCGCGTAGGCGTAGGTGTAGGCGCTGCCCGCTGCCGGGACGCTGGAGGCCATCTCGGCGTAGCACAGGGCGGCCAGCAGGCTGACCACGCCGGCGATGATGAAGGAGACGGTGACGGCCGGCCCGGCGTGCTGCTTGGCCTCGACCCCGGTGAGGGTGAAGATGCCGGTGCCGATGACGATGCCGACGCCGAACCCCATGAGGTCGAACGGGCCGAGCTTGCGACGCAGCTTGCCCGAGGACGGCGCGCCGCCGTGCTCCTCGCCCTCGTCGGCCGACTGCGCCAGGACGTCCTCGACCGGTTTGGTCCGCAGGATCGACTGCGTGGATGTGTCGTCACTCATGCCCGACGACGTTACCGGCTGGTACACCCCGGACGTGTCCCCGGACGTGGGGGAGTGTGACCGTCCTCATGGGGTTGACGTGGCAGGCTGTGCGCCATGACGCAGCCATCGGGGTGGTACGACGACCCCCAGGACCCCAGCAAGCTCCGGTACTGGGACGGAGTGATCTGGACCGACCACGTGACGCCGAAGCAGGCGCCCTCCCTCGAGCAGTCGACGATCGGCATGGCCCAGCAGCCCACCTGGGGTGAGACGGCCACCGGCGGCGACCGGCCGGCATACCCGGGGCCGGCTCCGATGCCGGCCTGGCAGCAGCAGGGCTACGTCACCCCCCAGGCCACGACACCCGACGGCGTGCCGCTGTCCGGGTGGTGGAAGCGGGTGCTCGCCCGCCTCATCGACGGCGTCATCACCTTCTTCATCGCCCTGCCGCTGACCGGGTACTTCTTCTACCGCTACCTCCAGGCCGCGGTGCACTACGCCGAGCAGCAGGTCCGGCAGGCGGGCAACGGGTCCACCCCGCCGTCGCCGTTCGTCCTGCCGGCCGAGCTCTACCAGTGGCTCATCCCGATCGCGCTGATCAGCGTGGCCGTGGCGGTGGTCTACGAGTACCTCTTCCTCACCCGGTCCGGCGCCACCCTGGGCAAGAAGGCCGTCGGCATCAGCGTGCGGCTGCGTGAGACGCCCGGCCCGCCGCCCCCGTCGGCCGTCTGGCGCCGGGTCGGGGTCATCAACGGTCTGCAGCTGCTCAGCTTCGTGCCGCTGCTGGGCAACCTCGCCGGGATCGGGGGCATGCTCAACTACCTCTGGCCGCTCTGGGACCCGCACAAGCAGGCGCTGCACGACAAGGCTGCGAAGACCAACGTCGTCGTGGGTCCCCAGCCCAAGCGCTGACCGTCCCCGAGGTACTTTCCCGACCGGACACCGCTCAGCCCGCGTTCTCGAGCCCGAGAGGGCCCGGAACGCGGGCTGAGGCGTGTTCGGTGGGGTCTACTGCCGCGCCGGGCGGATGGTGCCGGTCACCTCGCCGAGGCCGATGCGCGCGCCGTCCGGCCCGGGGGCCCAGCCGGTGATGGTGACCGTGTCGCCGTCCTCGAGGAACGCCCGGGTGGTGCCGTCCTCCAGGGTCACCGGCTCCTGGCCGCTCCACGTCAGCTCGAGCAGGCAGCCGCGGGTCTGCTTGTCCGCTCCGCTGATCGTGCCGGAGCCGAACAGGTCGCCGTCACGCAGGCTGGCGCCGTTGACGCTGAGGTGGGCCAGCATCTGGGTGGGCGACCAGTACACGTCGGCGTACTCCGGCCGGCTGACCACGGTGCCGTTGATCCGCACCTCGCAGTGGATGTCGAGGCCGAAGACGCTGGCCTCGTCGCCCCGCAGGTAGTCCAGCGGCTGCGGGTCCTGTCCGGGCAGGGGGACGTGGGCGTCCTCCAGCGCCGCCATCGGCACGACCCACGCCGAGATGCTCGTCCCGAACGACTTGCCCAGGAACGGGCCGAGCGGGACGTACTCCCACGCCTGGATGTCGCGGGCGCTCCAGTCGTTGAGCAGCACCACGCCGAAGAGGTGGCCGGCGGCGTCGGCGATGTCGACCCGCTCGCCGAGACCGGTGGCGGCGCCGACGACGAAGCCGAGCTCGGTCTCGATGTCCAGGCGCCGCGACGGGCCGAACGTCGGCGCCGGGTCGTTCGGGGCCTTGCGCTGCCCGCACGGCCGGACGATGTCGGTGCCGCTGACCACGACGGTGCCGGAGCGGCCGTGGTAGCCGATCGGCAGGTGCTTCCAGTTCGGCGTCAGGGGCTCGCTGTCGGGCCGGAAGATCCGCCCGACGTTGGAGGCGTGGTGCTCGCTGGCGTAGAAGTCGACGTAGTCGGCCACCTCGAACGGCAGGTGCATCGTGACCTCGGCGACCGGCACCAGGTGCGGCTCGACCGCGTCGCGGTACATCGGGTCGGTGAGCACCTCGACCAGCCAGGCGCGCGCCGCGGCCCAGGCGTGGTGTCCGCGCGAGAGGAAGTCGTTGAGGCTCGGCTGGTCCCAGCACACGCCGGACTCCATGCCGGCCCGCTCGGCCGCCGCGGCCGCGTCAAGGACGTGGTCGCCGACGCGCACGCCCACGCGCCGGCGCGGGTCGGTCGCCGTGGAGAACACGCCGTAGGGCAGCGTGGCCAGCCCGAAGGGGTGGTCGGCGGGCAGGTCGAGCCAGCTGGTCGTCATACCGTTGTCTCCTCGATCAGTCCCAGCGCGGACAGCTCACCGATGGGGTCCATCACCCCGCAGCAGCCGTATGCCGTGAAGAAGGCCCGCGTGATGCTCGCGTCGGCGATGCTCATGCGGCTGACCGCCTCGAGCACGGGCTCAGGATCCTGTTGCGCCAGAAGGGGTTCGAGCTCGTCGACCTCGGCTCCGTTGAGCGCCCAGCGGACGGCGTGCAGCACGTTGAGGAAGCCGAACTGCTGCTCCCCGTCGTGGGTGCCGGTCACGGCGTGGTGCAGGCCGCCGGTGAGCTTGAAGCCAAGGTCGGCATCGATGCAGGTCCGGACGAAGCCGGCGAGCTCAGCCGGCGCGGGCACGTCGGTGGTGGCGGTGGCACCGGTGCGGAACTTGGCCTGCACGCCCTCCCGGCCCCCCGCCCGGGCGGCCACGTCGTGCAGCGCCACACCCAGGTCCTCGCCGCGAGGGACCTCGACCGAGACCGGCAGCTGCCAGGCCAGGGCCAGCTCCCAGCCGGGCGCCCAGCCGACCTCCACGCCGGCGACCTCGACCCGCCCGTCCCCGCGCAGCCGGGACAGCGCCTCGCCGACCGCGGGCACCGCGACACCCGGCCGGCCGATGAGTGCGACGGTCAGGGCGGGGCCTGCGTGGCCGGGCAGCGGCAGGGTCAGCAGCTCCTCAGCGGCGGACGCGGGGACGAGCAGCGGGCCGACCAGGTCGGCCACGTCGGCGGACCGGCGGGCCAGGTGCTCCTCGACCGCCCGGGCCAGCGGCGCCAGGCCTGGCGGGAACACCGCGGCGTCGTCGAACAGCCTTGTGAACAGGGCGCGTTCGGCCGGCTGGGACACTCGGGGGGTGCCCTGCCCGTCCGGTCTGGTTGACATGGTGGGCAGGCTACTGGACAGTGCTTGAAGAGGTACACCCGCGTCCGCTCACAGGACGCGCAGGCATCCGGTGGGAGACGAGGACCGATGGCGCACTACCAGCTCCGGGGCAACGTGCCCCCGAAGCGGCACACCCAGCACCGCACGCCGGAGGGCGGGCTCTACTACGAGGAGCTGATGGGCGAGGAGGGCTTCTCCTCCGACTCCTCGCTGCTCTACCACCGCGGGCTGCCCTCGGCCATCGTCAACGTGCGCGAGTGGGACCTCGGCGACTGCTCGACCACGCCCAACCACCCGCTGCTGCCCCGCCACCTGACCCTGCACGACCTGTTCAGTGACAAGGACCCGCACGGGGACCACCACGGGGTCGACGTCGTGACCGGCCGCCGGCTCGTGCTGGGCAACGGCGACGTGCGCATCTCCTATGTCGTCGCCGACACACCAAGCCCGTTCTACCGCAACGGGATCGGCGACGAGTGCGTCTATGTCGAGCGGGGTGGCGCCCGGGTCGAGACCGTGTTCGGGGCGTTCGAGGTGGCCACCGGCGACTACCTGGTGATCCCGAGGGCGACCACCCACCGGTGGATCCCGCGCGTCGAGGGCGACGAGGGCTACACCGAGCCGCTGCGGGCCTACTGCATCGAGGCCAACTCCCACATCACCCCGCCCAAG
>DASSPC010000103.1:0-3530 GCA_035699865.1 Oryzihumus sp.
GTTCCGGCCACGTGCTGGCCCTGTTCGTCATCACCATCGCGGCGGCCGAGGTGGGCGTCGCCCTTGCCGTCATCCTGGCGCTGTTCCGCGACCGCGGGCACGTCGACCTCAGCGAGCCCGGGACATGACCGGCCTGGCCACCACGACGGCACGGCTCGTCGTCCTCCTGCCTGCGCTCGCGGCGCTCGCCGGGCTGGTGCTCGCGCGCCGGTCCCGCGCCGCCTCGGGCGTCGTGGCCATCGGTGCCGCCCTCGCCGGGGTCGTCCTCGCGGTCCTCGAGCTGGTGGCCGTCCACTCCGGCGGGGCGACCTCGTCGATCGGGACCATCGGCGCCCTGCCGCTGGGCGAGCTCGCGGTGCCGCTGCACCTGCTCGCCGACCCGCTGTCAGCGATCGTCGCCCTGGCGGTCACCGTCGTCGGCGCGGCGGTCCAGGGGTTCGCCCGGTGGTACCTCGCCGAGGACGACCGCTACCCGGTGTTCGCCGCGAGCGTCTCGCTCTTCCTCGCCGGGATGCTCCTGACGGTCCAGTCCGCCGACCTCGTGCTGACACTGGTCGGCTGGGAGGTCATGGGCTGGTGCTCCTACCTGCTCATCGGCCACGACAGCCGCCGCGCCTCGGCCCGGCGGGCCGCGTTCAAGGCCTTCCTCGTCACGCGGGCCGCCGACCTCGCGCTCGTCCTCGGCCTGGTCATCCTGGCCGCCGGGCCGCGCGCGACCGCCATCCCGCGGGTCATCGCCCACTGGCAGGGCGACCACGGCGCCCTGCTCACCGCCGCGCTGGTCTGCCTGCTCTCGGGCATCGCCGGCAAGTCGGCCCAGTTCCCGTTCCAGGACTGGCTGCCTGACGCCATGGAGGGCCCGACGCCTGCGTCAGCCCTGATCCACGCCGCGACGATGGTGGCTGCCGGCACCTACGTCGTGGCCCGGCTGTTTCCCCTCTTCCTCGCCTCCGACACCGCGCGGCTGGTGCTGGCGGTGGTCACCGCGGTGACCATGGTCGGCTCGGCCGTCCTGGCGTTCGGCCAGTCCGACCTCAAGCGCCTGCTCGCCTGGTCGACCGTCAGCCAGGTGGCGATCATGCTCTCCGGCCTGGCCGTGGCCCCGGCGTCCCCGTGGCCCGGCGTCACCCACCTGCTCGCCCACGCCATGTTCAAGGCACTGCTGTTCCTCGCAATCGGCTGGCTGAGCGTGCTGACCGGCGGCACCACCGCGGTGGCCATGACCGGCGGCCTGCGGGCGCACCCGATGCTGCGGGCCCTGGTCGGCGTCGGCCTGCTCGCACTGGCCGGCGTGCCGCCCCTGGTCGGCTTCGTGTCCAAGGAGCTGGTCATCGGGGCGGCCGAGGAGGGCACCAGGCACGGCCCGGTCCCGGGCGCCTGGCTGGTCCTGGTGGCGCTGCTCCTCACCGTGCTGCTGACCGCCGCCTACTGCACCCGCGCGTGGCTAGTGCTGAACCACGAGCGGGCCGACCTCGCGCCGTCGGCAGTGCCGGAAGCGGGCGCGGCCGGACACGGGCACGCGCCCATCGACACCCCCGCGACCCTGAGCGTGCAGTCGCTCGGCGTGCTCACCGTCCTCGGAGGCATCCTCGTGCTGACCCCGCTCGTCGGTGACGTGGGCAGCATCGGCTGGTTCACCGCCGTGCTGTCCCTGCTGCTCGTCGCCGGAGCCTTCCTCGGGGTCCGCCGCGGCGCCACCGCCACGACCAGCGGCGACGCCGCCGAGCGGCTCGGGCCGGGGCGCACCGCCGCGTTCGACTCCGGGCTGGGCGTCGACACGTTCTACGTCCGCGCGGTCGCCGTGCCGGTGACCTGGCTGGCCCACGTCGTGGTCCGGGCCGACCGCGACGTCATCGACGCCTACGTCCGCGGCACCGCCGTGGCCACCCGCTGGGCCGGGCTGGGAGCCGAGCGCGCCCACACCCGCAAGCCCTCGGCATACCTGGTCTGGGTGCTGCTGGGGATGCTCGCGGTCGCCGTCGCGGGGGTGGGCCTGTGGTAGCCGCGATGCTCGCCGCGCTGGTGGTCCCGGCCGTCGCCGGGACCGGGCTGGTCCTGGCCGGCCGGGCCGTGCGCGCCGTGGACCCGTTGCGCGCCAACGCCTTCGCCCTCGGGGCGTCCGTGCTCACGTTCCTGCTGGTCGTCGTCACCGTCGTCGCACGTCCCGGGCTGGACCGGCCCTGGGTGCCCTCGCTCGGGGTGCGCCTGCACCTCGGCGTCGACGGGATCAGCGCGCCGCTGCTGCTGCTCACCGCCGCCCTCGGCGTGGCGGTCGTGCTGCACGCGCGCAGCCAGCCGCCCGAGGGTGGCTCGGTGACGACGTTCTACGGCTGCCTGCTCATCGTCGAGCTCGGCGCGCTGGCCACGTTCCTGGTCCGCGACGCCGTCCTGTTCTTCGTCGCGTTCGAGACGGTGCTGGTGCCCATGTGGGTGCTCATCAGCCGCTACGGCGACCGGCACGACCCCACGGCCCGGGCCGACGCCTCCGGCCGGTTCGTCCTCTACACCGCGCTCGGCTCGACCCTGATGCTCATCGGCATCCTGGCGCTGGTGCACGCCGCCGGCACCGCCGACCTGACCGCCCTGGCCGCGATGCGCGGAGCCGGGATCGACAAGGGCACCCAGACGCTCGTCGCCGCGCTGCTGCTTGTGGGGCTCGGCATCAAGGTGCCGCTCTTCCCCGTGCACACCTGGCTGCCGCCGGCCCACACGGTGGCCCCGACGGCCGGGTCGGTGCTGCTCGCCGCGGTGCTGCTCAAGATGGGCACCTACGGCATCGTGCGGCTCGCCGTCGCGCCGCTGCCCGCCGGGTTCGCCGCGGTGGCGCCCGTGCTCGGGGCGCTGGGCGTCGTCGGCATCCTCTGGGGAGGCCTGGCGTGCCTGGTGGAGAACGACCTCAAGCGGCTCATCGCCTACTCCTCGGTCGCGCACATGGGCTTCGTGGCCCTGGGCCTGGCCAGCGGCACCGCGACCGGCCTGCAGGCCGCCCTCTTCGCCAACGTGGCCCACGGCATCGTCTCGGCGCTGCTGTTCTTCCTCGTCGGCGGCCTGAAGTCCCGCTGGGGGTCGGCCGACCTGCGCGTGGCCCGCGCCGCGCTGCGCGAGGTCTCCCCGCGCCTCGGGTTCACCCTCGTCGTCGGCTTCGCCGCCTCCCTCGGCCTGCCCGGCCTCGTCGGCTTCTGGGGCGAGTTCCTGGCCCTGTATGCCGCCTGGTCACCGGCCGTCGGCCTCCCGGTCACGTTCTTCCGCGTGCTCGCCGCCGTCGCGGTGGTGGGCACCGCGCTCGCGGCGGCCTACTCGCTGCGGGTGCTGCGCCTGGTCTGGGCGGGGGAGCGCACGGCCCCGGCGCTGGAGGATGCCCGCGGCCCCGAGCTCGCGATCCTCTCCGTGCTCGTGGTCGCCGTGGTCACGCTCGGCGTCCTGCCCGGACCGGTCCTGCGCAGCACCGCTCCTGACGTCGCCCGCATCACCACGGAGGCCGTGCGATGACCCCCGCCGCCGCAGCCGTCGTCTCTGTGGACCTGCTGGCC
>DASSPC010000104.1:0-6113 GCA_035699865.1 Oryzihumus sp.
TAGACCTCGGTGGGGGTGGCGTTGAGCCCGGCCACGAAGACGTAGGAGGTGAACGGGATCGAGACGAAGACGCCCACCAGCACCATCGAGGTCATGATCCAGGCGTCGTTGCCCAGGAAGTCGACCGGACCCAGGCCGATGGTGCCCAGCAGCAGGTTGAGGGTGCCGTAGTAGTAGTCGTAGATCATCACGAAGGTCTTGGCCGTGATGACCAGTGAGGCCGCCCAGGGCACGATGACCGCCCACCGCACCACCGTGCGACCCCAGAAGTCCTTGGTCAGGAACTGTGCCAGCGCAAGGCTGGTGACGACGGTGAGCGACACCACGGCGACGACCCAGATGACGGTGTTCAGGACGACGGTCCCGAGCATCGGGTGCTGGAGCACCGCCGTGTAGTTGCGCGTGCCCGCGTCGCCGAGGCGCAGGCCGGTGATCGAGAAGCGGCTCAGCGAGGCACGGACCAGCTCGACCGCCGGGAGCACGACCACCCCGCCGATGAGCACCAACGCGGGTCCGAGCCAGAGCAGGGCCGACCCCAGGGACGCGCGGTCGGTGCGGCGCGACATACCGCGGGGTCGCGCGCGCAACCCGGCGCGCCTGGACGGCGCAGCGGCGGTGGCGGCGGGTGCACCCGCCGCCACCGCACCGGCGTGCCGGTCGGACACGTCAGCTGCCGTTCTCGGCCTGCTTCTGCAGGTCGTCGAGGACCTTCTGCGGGTCGCCGCCCGGTGAGACGGCGGCGCCGAGGTTCTGCTGCACGGCGAGCTTGACCTTGTCCCAGGTCGGGTCGTCGGTCGGCGTGAGGTGCGCGTTGGGCAAGGTGTCGAGGTAGACCTTGAGCTTGGCGTCGTCCTTGAAGAAGTCCAGCCCGCTCCGGGTCACCGGCAGGAAGCCCTCGGCCTTGATGAACTGGTTGACCTGGTCCTTCTGGTAGTAGAGGTCGTAGAAGGCCTTGACCGCCTCCTGGTTGCCCGGCTTCTTGAACGCCATGAGGTAGTCGGTGACGCCGAACGTCTGGGGCTCGGAGGCCTGGGTCGGCATCGGCGCCACGCCGTACTGCACCGTCCCGGCCTTGTCGAGCTGGGCCGCGAGCGGCGAGAAGCCGACCACCATGCCGACCTTCCCGGACGCGAAGAGGTTGAAGGCGTCAGCGCGGTTGGTCTTGCCCGGGTTGTTCTGGGTGACCTTCTCGTCGGTGAGCTTCTTGAGGAAGGTCAGGGTCTTGACGTTCTCGGGCGAGTTGATCGACCACTTCCCGTCCTTCTTCCAGCTGCCGTTGTTGTTGAACAGCCACATGGAGAACTCGCCCTGGGACTCCTCCGGCCCCAGCGGGAGGGCATAGCCGATGCTGCCGTCACCGAGCGCAGAGATCCGCTTGGCGTCAGCCTCGAGCTCTGCCCACGTCTTCGGCGGGGCAGCGATGCCGGCCTTGGTGAAGATGGCCTTGTTGTAGAAGAACGCGCGGGCCGAGGACAGGTCGGGGAAGCCGTAGAGCTTGCCGTTGTAGGTGCCGCTCTTGTCGAACGCGTCGAGGATGTCGCTCTTCGCCGCGGCCGGCAGCACCTCGTCGCCGTTGTAGAGCAGGCCGTCCTTGGCGTAGGACGCATAGGCGTTGAGGTTGAGGATGTCCGGCGCGTTGTTGTTCTGGAGCATCGTGCTGGACGTCTGGTCGATCGTGTCCCAGCTGACCACCTGGACGTCGAGGTCGATGCCCGTCTTCTGCTTGTACTTCTCGGCGAACTGCTTCCAGAACGCGGCGGTGTGGTCCTTGGAGTACTCCGCGGCCACCAGCTTGATCCGGGTGACCTTCTTCCCCGAGCCGTCCCCGGCACCTCCCCCGGCCGAGCTGGAGCCGGTGCCTCCGCTGCACGCGGCCAGGCCGAGGGCCGCGACGGACGCGACCACCGCCGTCAGGACGAGGGAACGGTGGGCACGGACCATGGTGGGACTCCCCTGTCGGTGGCGCGGGCCGGCCCCACCCGGAGGGGCGGGGGCCCGAGGACGGCCCATGCTGTCGGTCTTTTTCTGCGCCCGTCAACGGTTCTTGGTGACTTATTTACCAAGCACTCCGGCGGCGGTGCATCATGCTCGGGTGACTCCCACACCGTCGCCGGCCCGCACCCTGCTCACCGGACGGGTGGTGACCCCCACCGCCGTCCTGACCGGCGGCGCGGTCGCGCTCGAAGGTGACCGGATCGCCTTCTGCGGCAAGGCCTCGGACCTGCCGTCAGACTGGGCCGGTGTCGAGCCCCCCGAGGGCTGGGACGGCAGCGCCACGATGCTGCCGGGGCTGGTCGACGTCCACTGTCACGGCGGCGCCGGAGGCGAGGTCGGTCCCGACCCGGCGGCGACCCGGGCCGCGGCGGCACACCACCTGCGCCACGGCACCACCTCGCTCGTGGGCAGCCTCGTCTCCGCCGACCCGGCCACCTTGCTGGCCGGCACCCGCACCGCGGCGGCCCTGGTGGCCGCCGGCGAGCTGGCCGGCGTGCACCTGGAGGGGCCGTTCCTGTCCCAGGCCCGCCGCGGCGCCCAACGGGCCGACGCGCTGACCGACGTCGACGCGGGGCTGGTCGAGGCGCTGGCCCGCGCCGCTGCCGACGCCGGTGCGCCGCAGGCCGTTGCCCAGATGACGTTTGCCCCGGAACGCGACCCCGGGTCCCGGCTCCCGGCCGTCCTGGCCGCGCACGGGATCCTCCCCGCGGTCGGCCACACCGACGCCGACGACACCCTCGTCGCCGCGAGCCTGCGCGCGGCGCTGGAGACCGCGCCCCGCGGCGGCCGGCCGCTGGTCACCCACGTCTTCAACGGCATGCCCCCGCTGCACCACCGCTCCCCCGGCCCGGTGGCCGCCTGCCTGTCCGCGGCGGCCCGCGGCGAGGCCGTCCTGGAGGTCGTCGGGGACGGGGTGCACCTGGCCCCCGGCACCGTGCGGATGCTGTTCGACCTCGTCGGTGGCGAGGGGCTGTGCATGGTCACCGACGCGATGGCCGCGAGCGGCATGCCGGAGGGCACCTACCAGCTCGGCGGCCAGGAGGTGCAGGTTGCAGGAGGCACCGCCCGCCTCGTCGCCGGGGGCGCCATCGCCGGCGGGGTCGCCACCCTGCTCGACGTCGTGCGCTGGTGCGTGCACGAGGTGGGCGTGCCGTTGCTGGAGGCGGTGACCGCGGCCTCGGCGACGCCTGCGGAGGCACTCGCCCTGGTCGGGCGCGGCCGACTCGAGGCCGGGGCACGCGCCGACCTCGTCGTCGTCGACGACCAGCTGGCCTCGCCACAGGTCATGCGCTGTGGCGTGTGGCTCTGACGGGTGGGTCACGCATCCGCGTCGACCTGGCGTCGTCCGGGACGATCGTCCGCTCCGAAAAATCGCGTGTGTCTGAATCTGTGGCCCGGCTAGGTTCGGGGCATGACCTTGGCGTGGGAACAGGTACTCGTCCACTCGGTGGATCCGGCGGCCTTGGGGCAGTGGTGGGCCGAGGCTCTTGGTTGGGTCGTGGTCTACTCCTCTGCTGACGAGTTCGAGATCCGCCCTGAACCGGATCGCCTGCCGGGGCTGGACTTCGTCCGGCTCGATGAGAGCAAGAAGGCCAAGAGCCGACTGCATCTCGACTTCAGGCCTGATGACCAGGACGCCGAGGTGGCTCGTCTGCTGGCCCATGGCGCCCAGCGTGTCGACGTTGGCCAGGGTGATGCACCGTGGGTTGTCCTGGCGGACCCCGAAGGCAACGAGTTCTGCGTCCTTGCGGCGCACTGACGCAGGTGCCGTTCGTTGTGACCGCCCACCCTTGGCAGGTCACCACCGTCCGCGGTGCACGACCTCGTCGAAGGGGCGTCGGTTCAGCCGCTCGATGACCGCCAACGGCTTGTCCGCCGGATAGCCGACGGAGAGCACGTAGGCCAGGAACCGTCCGTCGGGGAAGCCCAGAACGGCCCTGGCCTGGTCCTGGTCGGCCACCGCAGCATGGCCCGTGCCCACGCCCAGGTCGGCCGCGGCGACGGTCATCGCATACGTGGCCTGACCGAGGTCGTACTGGAGAAGGGATGACTGTCGTTCGTCCTGCGGCTCCGGCGCGACGATCGCGATCGCGGCCGCCGCTCCGGCCACATGCCTGGCGCCCTGCCACACCTTCGCCAGCTCGACCAGCTGCGCCCTGTCCGTGACGAGCACGAAGTCCCACGGCTGCCAGTTGCCCGCCGACGGGGCTCGTCGCCCCGCCTCGAGAATTCGGTCGAGCGCCTCGTCGGGGACTGGCTGCTCAGTGAACTGCCGAACGTTTCGTCGCACCCGCAAGGCGTCCCAGGTCTCCACGTGGCCATCCTGCGCCTCGGCGCCGTGTGTGGCCACCGGCTGCCGAAACCGCGTTCACCGTGCGGCCCGCCGCATGTCCAGGTGAGCTGTCCTGAGGCGGGGGCACATCCAAGAGGTTCAGACGACGCCGGGGTCGGCGCTGCCCGGCCAGCTGCGCAGCAGCCAGCCGTCGGCGTCCACGGCGAGCTCGGCCGGCACGCAGTTGGGCAGGAAGCGCTGTGCCGCCAGGTCGTTGCGGGCGTTCAGCGCCAGTCGCGGCAGGACCAGCGACATCACCCCGCCGTGGCTGAAGACCAGCACCGTCTCGCCGCGGTGCTGGTCGGCGATGGTCTCCACGGCCTCGCGATAGCGGGCCACGAGGACGTGCCCGTCCTCCCCGCCCGGGCAGCCGGCATCGAGGTCACCGGCCAGCCAGCGGTCGAAGACGGCCTGCGCCCGCGGGTCGTGGTAGCTCACCCCCGCCAGCTCGCCCACCGAGAACTCCTGCAGGCCGTCCAGGGACCGCGCAGGCGCGCCGAGCAGCTCGGCGGCCAGGACGGCCGACTCCACGGCGCGGTCCATCGTGCTGGACCACACCGCGGCCACCCGCACCCCCCGCAGGCTCTCCACCAGCTCGTGCACCTGCCGCCGGCCGGCGTCGGAGAGCCACCCACCGTCGTCGGACAGGAAGCCAGGACGGGCGTACTCGGCGTCGCCGTGCCGGGAGACGAGCAGGGTGGCCGGGCAGTGGAGGTCGCTCACCCGCCGGACTGTATGCCGTGTAGCCGGGTCGCGGCTGGCAGGATCGCCACCATGAGCGTCGTCGACCTGACCGATGAGCAGCTCCGGGCACGGGGCAGCATCAAGTGGACCTTCGCCGGTGAGGACGTCCTGCCCGCCTGGGTGGCCGAGATGGACTTCGCCCTGGCCGAGCCGATCACCGCGGCGCTGCACGACGCGGTCGACCGCGGCGACGTCGGCTACCCGGCGCTGGACGAGGCGACCGGCGTGCCGGAGGCCCTCGCGGCGTTCGCCGGCGAGCGCTGGGGCTGGTCCCCCGACCCCGCCTCGGTCGTGCTGACCGGCGACGTGATGGCCGGCGTGCGCCTGGCACTGGAGGTCCTGTGCGAGGACGCCCCGGTGATCGTCCCGACCCCGGCGTACATGCCCTTCCTCGACGTGGTGCCGCTCTCCGGCCGCACGATGGTGACCATCCCGCTCGACCCCGACGCCGACCGCGCGGCACTGGACCTGGACCGCGTCGAGGCCGCGCTCGCGGACGGGGCCCGCACCCTGCTGCTGTCCAACCCGCACAACCCGTGGGGGCGGGCGTTCACCCGGGACGAACTCGAGGCCCTGCGGGACGTGGTGGCCCGCCACGGCGCCCGGGTCATCAGCGACGAGATCCACGCACCACTGGCCCTGCCCGGCCACACCCACGTGCCCTACGCCTCCCTGGACGGTGCGGCGGAGCACGCCACCACGCTCATGTCCGCCAGCAAGGCCTGGAACGTCCCCGGCCTCAAGAGCGCCCAGCTCATCGCCGGCAGCCGGGCCGACCGGCGCGCTCTGCGCGCCCTGCCCCCGGTGGCCAACCACGGCTCCAGCCCGCTGGGGCACGTGGCCGCGCGGGCGGCATACCGGGAGGGCCTGCCGTGGCTGGGCGCGGTGCTGGAGCGGCTGGAGGCCAACCGCGCCCTGCTGGTCGACCTCGTGGCGCAGGAGCTGCCAGGGGTCCGCATGCGGGCGCTGGAGGCGACCTACCTGGCCTGGCTGGACGCGCGCTGCACCGGCCTGGCCAACCCGGCCGGCGTCGCGCTGGAAC